>DAIPLE010000071.1:0-9701 GCA_036769425.1 Actinomycetota bacterium | reverse complement strand
CGTCGCCCGGTCGGGCCCGATGGTGGCCCCGTTCGAGAGTCCGGTCGAGGGGCTCGCCTTCGGGTGCTCAGACCGGTGGCGGCGTTCGCGTCGGCCGAGGACACGCGGCAGCGCGATGAGCAGGGCGGCGAAAGCGAAGATGATCACGAAGACGAGCAGAACGGTCGCGCTGTGCATCAGCGCGGCGATGCTACCCGTCGTCGTTTGCCGCACTTTCGTCGGACCGGGTCCCCGGTTCGGGTCCGTCGAGGTAGCTGACGACTTGTCGGGGGACCGCCATCGCGATGCCGGCCGTGTCGAACGCTTCCTTCAAGCGGGCGCGCAGCTCGCGTGCGACGTTCCATTGTTCGATCGGCACCGTCTTGACGACGAGGCGGATCACGATGTGCTGCCCGGTGAGGTCTTCGACACCCCAGACCTCAGGTTCGGCGACGACGCGCCGGTGCCAGTCCTCGTCCTGCCACAAGTCGTGCGCCACGCCTCCGATGACGTCGCGGGCGTGTGGGATCGAGGTCTCGGGCGCGACGGCGATGTCGAGCAGCGTCCGCGACCACTGCTGGCCCTTGTTGCCGACGCGGCGGATCTCACCGTTGGGGACGTGCCAGACGACTCCTTCGACGTCGCGGACCCGCGTCACCCGCAACGTGACCGATTCGACGGTTCCCGACACGGCGGTCCCGCCGACTCCGGTGGGCACACCGACGTCGATGATGTCGCCGACCCCGTACTGGTCCTCGAGGAGCATGAACGTGCCGGCCAGGAAGTCGCGCACCACGGTCTGGGCGCCGAAGCCGAGCGCGACGCCGGCGACGCCGGCACCGGCGAGGAGCGGGGCCAGGTTGAGTCCCAGCTCGCCGAGGACGGTGACGACCGCGACGCTCCAGATGACGATCGCCGAGACGCTGTTCAGCACCGTGGCGACGGTGTCGGCCCGCTGGTTGCGGCGCGCCTCGGCGGCGGAGCCGAGCTCGGACCCGACCTTGAGCCGCTGCACGAGATGGCGGACCACCCGGCGCAGGAGGCGGGCGGCGAAGACCGCCAAGACCAGCACCAACGCGATCCGCAGCGGTCGGGCCAGGGCGTCGGCCACGTCGGCGGCGCCGTCACTGCCGGTGAGCCGAAAGACGGTCTCGCAGAGCCAGGTGCGACTCCCGGCGGGACCGCACGCCCGTTGAAGGTCGGCGGCGCTCCCCCCGGCGGAGAGCAGCCTCGCCGGCAACGCCAGCGCCAGTGTCGCCACGACGCGGTTCAGGCGCCGACGGAGTCGGCGACCCGCTGGCTCACGACCCGGGTGGACCCGCCGGGCGGCATCGTGACCCCGTACAGCACGTCACCGGCTTCCATCGTGCGCTTCTGGTGCGTGACGATGACGAGCTGCGCCTCGTTGCGGAACTCGTGGACGAGGTCGAGGAAGCGGTGCAGGTTGACATCGTCGAGCGCGGCTTCGACCTCGTCGAGGAGATAGAACGGCGACGGGCGGGCGCGGAACACCGCGAACAGGTACGCAAGCGCGGTCAGGGACCGTTCACCGCCGGAGAGCAGCGAGAGCCGCCGGACGTTCTTGCCTGACGGGCGAGCTTCGATCTCGATCCCGGTGTCGAGCAGATCATCGGGGTCGAGGAGCGACAGCCGGCCGGCGCCGCCGGGAAACAACGTCGAGAACAGGACGGAGAAGTGCCGGGCGACGTCCGCGAACGCCTCCTCGAACACGCTGACAATCTCCTTGTCGACCGCGCGCAGCACCCGGCTCAGCTCGCGGCGGCTGCCCCGCACGTCGTCGAGCTGGGACTGCAGAAACTCGTGGCGCTCCTGGAGGGCCCGGTGCTCGTCGAGGGCCAGCGGGTTGATCGGGCCCATGAGTCGCAGGTCGCGTTCGAGCTCGCGGGCCCGGCCGGCGAGCGTGGTCCCTTCGGGCACGGTCGGCGCGGGCGCGTCGAGCGCGACGTGGGCCTCGACGTCGAACTCGGTGCGGAGACCTTCGATGGTGGTGTCGAGTCGCAGACGCGCTTCGGCGTCTTCCACGTCGATGCGGCCGAGGCGTTCCCGGATGCCGGTGAGCTCATGCTCAAGACCGCGCCGCTCGTCGCGCAGCGTGTCGAGCTGCTCCGCCGACAGACGGGCCGCGTCGGTCTCCCGGCGGCGCCGGTCCCGCAGCCGGTCATAGAGGGTGTCGACACCGGCGCGGTGCTCGGCGAGGCGGCGGGTGATGGTGGCGAGCGCTTCGTCGCGTCCGAGCAGCTCGAGGCGGTGCCGTTCGGCACTGGCCTGGGCCTCGGGGTCGCGTTCGGCGAGGCGGGTCTCGACCTCGGCCAGGCGGGCCGCGAGCAGCGCGCGGCGCTCGTCGGCGGCAGCGCGCCGCAGGTCCGAGGCGCGCGCCGCGGCGAGCGCGGCGCGGGCGGCCTCGACGGTGCGCTCCGCTTCAGCGCGCGCCACCTCGGCCACGGTGGCCCGTTCGTGGGCTTCCTCGAGCGAACGTTGCGTCACGGCGGTGCCGTGGTCGCCGCCGACGTTCCAGATTCCGGTGCCGCCGATCCGGTCACCGTCGGGGGTGACCGCGACGACGTCGGGTTGCTCGGCGACGAGGTCGAGCGCGGCGCGCCAGTCGGCCACGAGGACGTGGCGGGCAAGGAGCCGTTCGAGGGCCGCGGCGAGGGCGTCGTCGCGGGCGTGGACCGCGTCGCGAAGCGGTCGGGTGCCGGCCGGGACGTCGCGGGGCAACGGGGCGGGATCGTGGTCGACGACGAGGAGCAGCGCGCTGGTCTCCCCGGCGTGGAGACGGGCGATCGCCTCCCGGGGGGCGACGCCGTGGCGGACCACGACGGCGCGCATGGCGTCGCCGAGCGCGGACGCCACCGCGACTTCGGCGCCGGCTTCGATCTCGAGATGGTCAATGAGGGGCCCGAGTACCCCGTCGAGGTGCTCGAGCTCGCCGACCGCGGCGTCGGCGCGTGCGACGCGCAGCTGCCGTTCGAGGGCGTCGGCGCCGGCGCGGGCTCGGGCCGCGTCGCCTTCGGCGCCGCGCCAGTGTTCCTCGGCGGCGCGCAGGGTGTCCTCCGCGGTTTCGGCGGCGACGAGCGCGTCGGTGCCGGGGAGCAGCAGCTCGTCATCGTCGAGGGCCGAGAGCCCGCTGCGGAGACCCACGGCGTCGGCGACGAGGGTCTCGACGACACCTTCGTCGGCCGCGGCGGCGAGCTCGCGTTCGAGACCGCGGCGTTTCTCGGCGAGGAGCGCGGCGAGGCCCCGGCCTCGTTCGCGGAGTGCCTCGACCCGGGCGACCCAGTCGGCGAGCCCGTCGACGCCGAGCGCGGTGAGTGAATGTTCGGCGTCGACGACGGCGTCGTCGAGGGCCCGGAGACGGTCGTGGAGCTCGCGTTCGCGCGTCGAGAGCTCGTGACGCTCGTCGCGGAGGCGTTCGAGGCGGGTCTGGAATCCGGCGACTTGATGGCCGGCGAGGTAGAGGCGGATGGCGCGCAGCTCGGCGACGACGCTGCCGTGTCGTTCCGCGGCGTGGGCTTGGCGCTCGAGGGGTGCGAGCTGGCGTTTCACTTCGCGCAGCAGGTCCTGGAGACGGAGCAGGTTCCCTTCGGTGGAGGCGAGACGACGTTCGGCACGTTCCTTGCGGCGGCGGAACTTGAGGATCCCGGCGGCTTCCTCGACGATGGCGCGCCGGTCGGCGGGTGAGGCGTTGAGAATGGTGTCGAGCTGACCCTGGCCGACGATGACGTGCTGTTGGCGACCGATGCCGGTGTCGGAGAGCAGCTCTTGGATGTCGAGGAGGCGGCACGGGACGTCGTTGAGCTGGTACTCGGATTCGCCGGTGCGGAACAGGGTGCGGGTGATCGTCACCTCGCTGAACTCGATGGGGAGGAGATGGGCGGTGTTGTCGATCGTCAGCGACACCTCGGAGCGGCCGAGCGCGGCCCGGGACGGGGTGCCGGCGAAGATGACGTCCTCCATCCGGGCGCCGCGCAGCGTCCGGGGCCCCTGGGCGCCGAGGACCCACGCCACCGCGTCGACGAGGTTGGACTTGCCGGAGCCGTTGGGGCCGACGACGACGGTGACGCCAGGCTCGAAGTCGAGCGTGGTCTTGTCGGCGAACGACTTGAAGCCCTTCAGGGTGAGTGACTTCAGGAACACGGGCGGCCCCTCTCTTGATCGGATCGTAGCGACGAGGTCGCCCGTCGACCGGGTTACGCCGTCGCGCCTGGTCAGCCCCGCGGGGTCAGCGGACCTGGAAGCCGGTGGCGCCGGTCGGAGCCTCGTCGACGGCGTCGACGTGGGTGACCGCGGCCCGGCGGGGGCCGTGGCGGCACCACGCCTCGACGGTGGCGACGCCCGCGGGGTCGCCTTCGAGGACGGCTTCGACGCGCCCGTCGGGCCGGTTGGTGACCCAGCCCGCGACGTCGTGGGCCCGGGCCTCGGCTTGGCAGCGGTCGCGGAAGAAGACGCCTTGGACCTGGCCTGAGATCACCAGGCGGCGACGGACTCGTTCGGCCACCGGCGTCAGACCTGGCACGCCTCGCAGTAGAAGGTGGAGCGGCCGCCGACCCGTTCGCGTCGGATGACGTGGCGGCAGCGGCGACACGTCTCGCCGTCTCGCGCGTACACCTTGTGGTGATGCTGGTAGTCGCCGGGCTTGCCGAACAGGTCGACGTACTGCTCGTCGGCGAGGGAGGAGCCCCGGTACTTCACCGCGTCTTGGAGGATCTCGACCATCGCCCGGTAGAGGCGTCGGACTTCTTGGGCCGAGAGCGAGTCGCTCATGCGGTCCCATCGCAGGCCGGCGCCCCAGAGGATCTCGTCGCTGTAGATGTTGCCGATGCCGGCCATGAACTTCTGGTCCATCAAGAGGGGCTTGAGCTTGGCGTGACGTTGGGAGATGAGCTGGCCGAACTGCTCCCACGACATCGCGTTCTCGAGGGGATCGATGCCGAGGTGGTTGAGCTCGGAGACCTTGTTCAACGCGTCGACTTCGGTGACGAACATCTCGCCGAAGGTGCGGGGATCGATGAATCGGAGCTGGCCGCCTTGGGTGAAGGTGATGATGACGTGGGTGTGCTTGCTGCGCGATTCCCGGGCGGTCTTGGCTCGCAGCAGCTGGCCTGACATGCCGAGGTGGATGATGAGCACGTCGCCGCCCTCGAGGCGACAGAGGAGGTACTTGCCGCGGCGTTCGACACCGGTGATCTTCTTGCCTTCGAGGCGGTTGATGAACTGCTTGCGGTTGTGGTGGCGGCGCACGGTCCGCATCCCGTCGACTTCGACGCCTTTGATTCGCTTGCCGACGATCTCGCGTTCGAGGTCGCGGCGAACGACCTCGACTTCAGGCAGCTCCGGCATCTGACCGTTCCTCGGTGTCGTGCAGGCTCTCCCAGGCGGCCCGGGCGGCGGCCTGCTCAGCCTGCTTCTTGGAGCGCCCCTCGCCTTCGCCGCGGGTCTCGCCGTTGAGGCGCACCGTGGCGAAGAATCGTTTCGAGTGGTCGGGCCCTTCGGCGCGGACCTGGTAGCGGGGCAGCTGGTCGAAGCGGCGCGCCGCCAGCTCTTGGAGTCGGGTCTTGTAGTCCTCGCCGCCGGGGCCGGTCGCTGCGGCGCGGATCCGGTCTTCGAGGAGGCTGAGGACGAGGTCGCGGGCGGCGTCCCAGCCGCCGTCGAGGTACGCCGCGGCGATCACGGCTTCGACGGCGTCGGCGAGGATCGACGGCTTGTCGCGGCCCCCGGAACCGTCCTCGCCTTTCCCGAGCAGCAGGGCCGGGCCGAGGTCGATCTCGGTGGCGACGATGGCGAGGACCTCGGCGTTCACGACCGAGGCCCGCAGCTTGGCGAGCTCGCCTTCGGGGAGGTCGGGGAACTCCTCGAAGACGTAGACGGTGACGACGAGGCCGAGGACGGCGTCGCCGAGGAACTCGAGGCGCTCGTTGGAGCTCGCGACCGGATGCTCCGCGCAGTAGGAGCGGTGGATCAGGGCCGCGTCCAAACAGGCCGGATCGTGGAAGTCGCGGCCGAGCGCGGCTTCGAGGCGCGCGCGCGCGTCGTGGCTCATGGCGTGGAGCCGTCCCCTGCGTGGAGGCGGGCGACGACGTAGTCGACGGCTTCACGGACGGTGTGGAGGTCGGCGAGGTCTTCGTCGTCGACGCGGAACCCGACGGTGCGTTCCCCGAGCTCCTCTTCGAGCTCTTCGACGAGCTCGATGAGCGCGAGGGAGTCGGCGTCGAGGTCGTCGGCGAAACGGGCGTCGAGGGTGATGCGGTCCTCGGGGATCTCGAGGATCGCGGCGAGGCGCTCGCGGACGAGGGTGAACACCTCGTCGGGGCCGAGGGGGGTGCGTTCGACGTGGGTCTCAGCTGGCACGGGCAACCGCCTTCTTCATGTGGGCGACGACCTCGGTGGCGACGCAGTCGGCGGCGACGCTGACGGCGTTGGTGATCGCCCGGGCTGACGAGGAGCCGTGCGAGATGATGCAGACCCCGTCGACGCCGAGGAGCACCGCACCGCCGGTGACGTCAGGGTCATAGATCTCGGCGGCCGCGAGGAGCATGGGGAGCAGCACCGTGGAGGCTTCGCGGGCCTCGGGGGTGGCGTCGAGGACGCCGAACACGACACCGGCGAGGGAGCGCAAGGCGCCTTCGAGGCTCTTGAGGGCCACGTTGCCGGTGAACCCGTCGGTGACGATCACGTCAGCTCGGTCGGGATGCATGAAGTCGCGTCCTTCGACGTTGCCGACGAAGCCGGGTTCGTCGCGCAGCAGCTCGTGGGCGCGTTTGCGGAGCTCGTCGCCTTTGCCGGCCTCCTCGCCGTTGGAGAGCAGGCCGACGCTGGGAGTTTCGAGCCCGTACCGGGCTTGGGCGTACGCGGCGGCCATGCGGGCGTACTGGACCAGCCGTTCGGCTGAGACGTCAACCATGGCGCCGGCGTCGACGAGGAGCTGGGGGTGATGGTCGGGAACCGGGATCGGGACCGCGATGGCGGGGCTGGGGACGCCACGGAACCGTCGGAGGCGCAACACCGCGGCGGTGGTGACGGCCCCGGTGTTCCCGGCGCTGACCATCGCGTCGGCGTCGCCGTCGCGCACCGCGCGGGCGCAGCGCACGATCGAGGAATCCTTGAACTTGCGCACCGCGCTGACCGGCTCGTCGTCCATGGCGATGACGTCACGGGCGTCAAGGACCGTGACACCGGGCGGGGCGGGGACCGGGAGATGCGGGGTGATCTCCTCGGCCCGGCCGACGAGCGCGACGCCGATGCCGATCTCGGTGGCGGCCTGGATCGCGCCGGTGACGATCTCGCCTGGGCCGCGGTCGCCGCCCATGGCGTCGACCGCGACCGTGCAGGCCGGTCCGGGCACGGTGTTAGTCGACCTCGATGCGCTGCACGCCCTTGTAGTGGCCGCAGTTGCCGCAGACCCGGTGGGGCAGCTTCACCGCGCCGCAGTGGGGACACAGCGACCGGGCGGGTGCCTCGATGCGGCGGTTCGCCGACCGGCGGGTGTGGGTCCGCGATCGTGGGGTTTTGCGCTTGGGGACAGCCATCAGGTCTCCTCGGGGAGGTCAGATCTCGAGTTCGGAGAGGACCGCCCAGCGGGGATCCACGGGCGGGTCGTCGGTGTCGGCGGCGTCGCCGATCGGGGTCGGGTGGCACGGCGAGTCGCAATGCGGGGCGAGGGGCAACTCGAGGAGCACGGCGTCTCGGACCAACTGGTCGAGGTCGATCTCGTGGCCTTCGAGCGGGTAGGTCGCGCCGAGGACAGGGCTCGGTTCGAAGAGCTCGTCGACGTGGACCTCGAGGGGCTGGGCGAGGTCGCGGAGGCAGCGGCTGCACTCGCCTCGCCAGATGGCCCGGACGGCGCCTCGCACGACGATCCCTTCGGAGATGTGGTCAAGGTCGAGGTCCACGTCGATGGGGTCGACGACCCGGGCCGCGGTGGCGGCGAGGCCCTCGACAGATTCGGTCAGGTTGACGTGACGGCGGGCCCCGGGATGGCTGAGCAGGTCAGCGACGTCGATTCGGAAACGGGACATTGGGTTGGCCTCAGCAGGAGCGGTGTATGAGGATACCAGTGACCGCTTCTTAGCCGGGCTAAGCGAAAGATCCGATTTGTCGGATTTTTCGGGTTGGGGGCGGGTCAGGTGCCGTCTTGGTCGAAGACCGGGACCTCGTCCTCGTCGACGGGTTCGGGTTCGGGCAGGTCGACCTGGAGGCGCTCGCGTCCCTTGCGGACGCCGGTGATGGTCTTGTCGAGAAGGGTCTCGAGGGCGGCGAGGCGCTGGTCGACGTAGTCCTCGGCTTGGTGGTGGAGGCGGCGGGCTTCGGCTTCGGCGTCGGCGAGGACCTCCTGGGCGCTGTGACGGGCCTCGCGGACGATGTCGCTGCGTTCCACCATGCGCTCGGCTTGGACCCGGGCCGATTCGAGGAGCCCGTCAGATTCGCGTTTGGCGCTGTCGAGGTACTCCTGGCGTTCCTTGAGGAGCCAGCGGGCGTGGCGCAGCTCGGCAGGGAAGGCGCGCAGCGCCTCGTCGAGGAGGGCCAGGGCTTCGTCGCGGTTGACGAGCACCGACGCTGACATCGGCATGGTGCGGGCGGCGTCGACCATGTCGCGCAGCTCGCCGAGCAGCGCCTCGAGGGTGCGGGCCTCGTCCTCGCTCATCCCGTCCCGCCGCCGAAGCGTTCGGCGAGGCGTTTCGAGACGGTCGGGGGCACCATGCTCGAGACGTCCCCGCCGAAGCGGGCCACCTCACGCACGAGACTCGACGAGAGGAACGAGTGCTGGGGGCTGGTCGAGATGAAGAAGGTGTCGATGCCTGAGAGCCGCTGGTTCATCTGGGCCATCTGCAACTCGTAGTCGAAGTCCGACACTGCCCGGAGGCCCTTGACGATCGCCTCCGCGCCGTGCTCGCGGGCGAAGTCGACCATGAGGCCCTTGAAGAACTCGATGCGGAGGTTGGGGACGTGGGCGGTGACCTCGTGGAGCATCTCCTGGCGCTCGGCGAGGGTGAACAGCGACTGGGCCTTTTGGGGGTTGCGGATCACCGCCACGATGACGACGTCAAAGTGGCGTGCGGTCCGCTCGATGATGTCGAGATGTCCGTTGGTGACCGGGTCGAACGACCCGGGACACAGCGCGGTGGCCACGCGGTCGCCTCCTCAAACGCCGGGAACGGAGCCGAGCGTCGTCAGGAGCGTATCGCCGTACTTGCGTTCCGACCGGGTCTCCCAACCCGGCCCGGCGGTGGCGGACACCGCGCCGCCTCGGGTCGGGGTCTCGAGCACGACGCGGGCCGCGGGGTTGAGCCAGCCGGGCTGACCAAGGGTGGCGAGGAGCGCCGCGATCTCCGGAGCCGCCTCCTCATAGGGAGGGTCGGCGACGACGAGATCGAACGCCGGACCGGGCGGCCCGGCCCGGAGGAACGCGGCGACCGGACCGACCCGGATCTCGGCCCGGTCGGCGAGACCGGTCGTGGTCAGGTTCGTCCGACAGGCGTCCACCGCGGCCGGATCGGCCTCGACGAGCACGGCAGCCGACGCGCCCCGCGAGAGGGCCTCGACGCTGATGGCGCCGCTGCCGGCGTAGAGGTCCAGGACCCGTGCCCCGCGGACGTGGTCTCCGAGGGACGCGAAGAGCGCCTCCCGGACCCGGTCCGTAGTCGGACGCACCGATGGCGGTGCGACGAGGCGGCGACCCCCGGCGGTGCCGGCGATGACGCGCA
>DAIPLE010000251.1:0-3051 GCA_036769425.1 Actinomycetota bacterium | reverse complement strand
TGCGGCGGCGCCTGGCGCGCCTGGCGCTCGAGTATGAGCGGCGAACCGGTGTCGACGTGACCGCCCTCGACGGCGCGGGCGCGGCCGGGGGTCTCGCCGGCGGTCTCGCGGCCATCGGTGCGCGCCTCGAGCCCGGCTTCGAGGTCGTTGCCTCCGAAGCCGGTCTCGAAGAAGCCCTCGACGGTGCCGACCTGGTCGTGACCGGCGAAGGTCGCCTCGACGTGACCAGCTTCGCCGGGAAGGTGGTGGGCGGGGTCCTCGAGTGGGCCGGTGAGCTCGGCGTCGCGCACCGGGCCGTCATCGCGGGTCAGGCCACCGCCGACGCACGCGAGGAGCTGTCGGTCGTCGGTCCGGCGCAGCTCCTCGTCCTTACCGAACGGGTCTGGCAGGCCGGCGAGGCGTTCGCGCGCGCCGGGGTGCTGGTGGAAGAAGCCGCGATCGAAGCGGGCCGGGCCGCGTTGGACCCCGGCGCTACGCGCTCAGCTCCCGGCCAAACTTCGCCTGATACGCCGGAACGCTGACCATCGGAGGACACTCCCGAACCGGGACCGCCACGAAGTCCGGCTCGGCCCGATCGAAACGGGCCAACGCGCTGGACACGTCCACCGGCGCAACGCCGGCCCGGCGCAAACCGGTCAGGAGGACGGCCATCGCTTGGGGGGCGAGCTCGTCGAGTGAGCGGTTCCGGTGCTCTCGCACCCCGAGGTCACGCTGCGCGATGGCGTCGACCCCGAACCGGTCGGCGATGTCGACGAGCAGACCGAGTTCGACGCCCCACCCCTCCACGAACGGGACCACCTCGAGGAGCTCGCGACGACCGGCGTACTCGCCGCCGAGTGGCTGGCGCACCGACGCCAGCTCGGGGAAGAGGGCGCACAGCAGGGGGCGGGCGACCAGCTCGTTGACGCGCCCACCTCCGGTCGGCTCCCCGCCGAGCGGACGCTGGTAGTAGCCCTTGACGAACCCGACCGCGGGCTCGGTGAGCAGCGGTTCGAGGAGACAGGTGACGAAGTGGGGCTCGAAGCGGCGCAGGTCGGCGTCGAGGAAGCAGACCAAATCACCCTCGGCGACGTACAGCGACTTCCACAGCGCGTTGCCCTTCCCTTCCCCCACGGTGACGTCGGGGAGCACCTGGGCGACGGCGTGAACCTGGCCCCCCGCCTGGCGGGCCCGCTCGGCCGTGGCGTCGGTCGACCCGTCGTCGAGGACGAGGACCTCGTCGACGACGCCCGCCCGTTCCATCAACTCGCGACGCACCGTGGCCACAATCGGACCGATCGTGGCTTCCTCATCGCGGGCGGGGAGGCACACCGAGACTCGGACACCGAGACGGCGCTTACGGTCGGCGAGGTCGTGGGCGTCGGGCCCCATAGCGAGTGGCAGCGTACGGGACCCGGGGGGTACTGTCTCCGTCCAGTACGCGCTCATCGAGAGCGGCCGAGGGACAGGCCCGTTGACGCCGCGGCAACCAGCTGCTGACCCCAGGGACAGGAGCCAGGTGCCAATGCCTGACCGATGAGCAGCCAAAAAGCGGTTCCTCCGCTTGAGGCGCTCGAGGGCGCGTCGAGAGCAAGGTGGCCCCCGGGTCACCCGAGAGAGAGGAACCCATGGCTCACGTGCGCGCCCTGCGGTGTCGTGAATGCGGCCGGACCTACGACGTCGCCCCCCACTATTCGTGCGAGTGGTGCTTCGGCCCCCTCGAGGTGGCCTACGACTACGACGCGGTGGCGTCGTCTGTCACCCGCGACCGCATCGCGGCGGGACCACCGACGATCTGGCGGTACGCCGATCTCCTCCCGGTGGACCCGACCGATGGTGGTCTGCCGGTCGGTTTGACGCCCCTGGTCCGAGCCGACCGGCTCGCCGAGGAGCTCGGGCTCGGTGAGGTCTGGGTCAAAGACGACACCCGCAACCCCACCAACTCGTTCAAGGACCGGGTCGTCGCCGTCGCCATCGCCAAAGCGCTCGACTTCGGGCTCAAGACGATCGCCTGCGCGTCGACCGGCAACCTCGCCAACGCCGTCGCCGGGGCGGCCGCCCGGGCTGGGCTGCCCAGCTACGTGTTCGTCCCCGCCGATCTGGAGCCGGCCAAGGTCCTGAACACCGCGGTGTACGGCGCGAACGTCGTGGCCGTTGACGGCACCTACGACGACGTGAACCGGCTGTGCGGCGAGCTCGCGACCGAGCATCCGTGGGCGTTCGTGAACGTCAACGTGCGGCCCTTCTACGCCGAGGGATCCAAGACCCTCGCGTTCGAGACCGCCGAGCAGCTCGGCTGGCAGGCCCCCGACCATGTCGTGATCCCGGTCGGCAGCGGCTCGCTGCTCACCAAGGTTCACAAGGGGTTCCAAGACCTGGTGCGGGTCGGCTTGCTCGACGACGCGTCGGTGCGCATCTCGGGGGCCCAGGCCGCCGGGTGCGCCCCGGTCGCCACCGCGTTCGCGGAGCACAGCGACACCATCCGTCCGGTGAAGCCGTCGACGATCGCCAAGTCCCTCGCCATCGGGAACCCCGCCGACGGGTACTACGCCCTCGACACCGTGCGGAGCACCGGCGGCGCCCTGACCGCCGTTGACGACGACGAGGTGGTCGCCGGGATCCAGCTCCTCGCCCGCACCGAAGGCATCTTCGGGGAGACCGCGGCCGGGGTGACGATCGCGTCCCTCCGACGGCTCGCCGCCGAGGGCGTCGTCCGGCCCGACGAGCGCGTCGTCGTCTACGTCACCGGCCACGGCCTCAAGACCCTCGACGCCGTGGCCCCCCACGTCGGCGCGACCGCGACCATCCCGCCCACCCTCGACGGGTTCCGGGCCGCGTTCCCCGGCACCACGGAAGGCTGAGCGTGGCCGTCACCGTCCGAATCCCCACCCAGCTCCGCACCCTCGCCGGGGGCGCCTCGGAGATCGCGGTCACCGGCGAAACCGTCGGCGAGGCGCTCCAAGCCCTCGACACCGCCCACCCCGGATTCGGGGAACGGCTCTTCGACGACGGCGGCTCCCTGCGCCGCTTCGTCAACGTCTTCGTCGCCGAGGAGGACATCCGCTTCCTCGA
>DAIPLE010000250.1:0-3076 GCA_036769425.1 Actinomycetota bacterium | reverse complement strand
GGACCCTACCGTTCGGTTCGAGGCGTTCATTCGCCCGGCGGGGGCTAGCGTGCCGCCCCGTGCTGCTCGATCGTTTCCGACTCGACGGGCGCGCCGCGGTCGTCACCGGAGCCGGGCGGGGGATCGGGGCCGGCTCGGCTCGGGCCCTGGCTGAGGCCGGCGCCGACGTCGTATTGACCGCTCGCACCCCCGAACAGCTCGACGTCGTCGCGACCGATATCCGGGCCCTCGGCCGTCAGGCTCTCGTCGTGCCCGGCGACGTCAACGATTTGGACCACATCGACCGGGTCGTCGACGCCACGATCGCCGAGTTCGGGAACCTCGACGTCGTCGTCAACAACGCGGGTGGCAGCATGCCGGCCCCGTTGCTCGACACCTCGGTCCGCTCGTTCGAGCAGGCCTTCCACTTCAATGTGACTACCGCGTTCGCGTTGACGAAAGCGGCGCTTCCCCAGCTGCTCGCCGGCGAGCGGGGCGCGGTCGTCAACATCAGCTCGGCGATGGGTCGCCTGCGCGACCGAGGCTTCGTCGCGTACGGCACCGCCAAAGCCGCGTTGGCCCACATGACCCGGCTCATGGCCGCCGACTGCGCACCCCGGGTGCGGGTCAACGCCATCGCTGTCGGGTCCGTGGCGACGTCGGCGCTCGAGATCGTCCTCACCAACGATCCGCTCCGCGACGAGATGGTCGAGCACACGCCGATGCGACGCCTCGGTGAGGTCGAAGACATCGCCATCGGTGTCCTCTACCTCGCTTCCGACGCGTCGAGTTACGTGACCGGGAAGGTCATCGAGATCGACGGTGGAATCGAGGCGCCCAACCTCGACCTTCGTCTCCCCGATCTCTGAACCAGCCAGTACACTTGCCCGGCCCGACATCGATCGAGCGCCCGTAGCTCAGAGGACAGAGCGACGGACTTCTAATCCGTTGGTCGGGGGTTCGAATCCTCCCGGGCGCGCACCCCGGCGGCTGGTAGCGCCGGAGCCATGGTGGCCGTAGCTCAGTTGGCTAGAGCGCCGGGTTGTGGTCCCGGAGGTCGGGGGTTCGAAACCCCTCGGTCACCCCACTCAAACCCCGAAGCGATTCAGCCAGCGGGGCAGGTATCGGTACCCGTCGTCCTGAGCGGGCTGCTGACCGCAGCAGAACAGCAACCGCAAGCGTTCAGGGCCCTGTGAGGACATGCTCGATGTCGCCCTGATGGTGGACGAATTCATGCACGGTGTGGACCGCGACCCAGCGCAGGTTGCGGTCCGCAGGATCAGGCCAGTTGTAGACGAGAGTCCGGGTCCAGCTGTCGCCGTCAAGAAGATCGAGCACGTGGGCGAACAGCCTTCCGGCCTCGACGAGCTGTCGTGCGACATCGACGACATTCTGTGATTCGTAGCCGTCGTGGTGCGCCCGTTCGTCTCGACCCATCGGGGTGAGGTTCGGATGGTCAACCCGGCGAGCGAGCAGCACTCGCTCTCGCTGGACGAGCAGGCCATCACGGAGATGACAGCCGTACTCAAGCGCCGACCACGTCAACGGCGGGACGTGGCGGTTGACCTCGTTGACGGGCCTCGCCAGAAGGCGGTCAGCAATGGTCTTCGAGAGCACCCGGACTCGTTGCGCAGCATCCGGAGCCTCAGCTTCGTTGTACACAAAGCCGCATCCGCCACACGGTTCCCCGTTCACGCCTCGGCCCTCTCCCGAGACCCGCTCGACCGAGCAGCGAGCAGATAGTCACCGTCGACGAGGCCCCGGTGAATGACATCGACCGTTGCCTCCCGTGTCAATCCAGGCGGCCCGGTGACGACGACCACGAACCGAGACATACCCCTATCTTGCTCCTCGGACGTCCAGACGCGTCCACCTTTGCCCCCCGTCGGCGCCGCGAGCGATAGTGCCGGGTGCGTTCACCGATTCGGCTCGACTCGGATGTCCGGAGGGCCCTCGAAACCATCCGTCACCGCATGTCGTGGGTCAGAGACCCGAGCACGAGCTCGACCACACGCGGCACGTTCGCCTCCGACACGATCCGACACGGCGTCCCTCGCGGGTCGTCGATGAGGCGTCCATCGCGCTCGACCCGCACGGTTCGAACCTCAACGCGCACCAGTGCCGGCTCGACGAGAGCGAGCAGCGCGAGCGGGTCGTGCAGGCACACCGATCGCTCCTCGACCGGGACGCCGACGTCCCGCTGCAACGCGAGCCAGCCCGCGGTCGGTTCCCTCAGGGCCGGAGCCGCGGCGATGAGACGGCCGAGCGTGTCGCGGTCGAGGCAGGTCGACACGGTCACATCGAGGGGCACCACCAGCGGGTCGGCGGTTTCGAGCACGGTCGCGGCCGCCGCCGGGTCCCGTCCGAAGTTGTGCTCGGTCTCTATGGTCATGCCCCAGTGCCGGACCGGTGCCAGTGCGCCCCCCATCAGCGTCACGGGCGGGATCGGGCCGGCAGCGAGGAGCGCCGCGACGTTGGTCAGCGGGCCGATCGCCAAGACGGCGTCGGGCTTCGCAGCCCGGACGGCGTCAGCGAGCGCGGGCTCGTCGCCCGCGTGCACCGGAGCGTCGACGAGGGCCCGGGCGGCGCGAACCCGGCGGTCGTGGTCGCCGTCGACCGTGCTCACCCCGACCAGGTCGATTCCCGGATGCCCGACGGCGCAGAGCAGGGCGATGGCGTCGTCAGGGTCGTCACCCACATCGGTGTCGACCCAGAGCCGCAGCACCACTCAGGAGCTCACCGGACGGTCCAGCACTGCCCGTAACGCCCCCTCGAGCGTGGGGTGGGCGAACTCGAAGCCGCCCGCGGTCAGCGCCGCGGGTAGGACCCGCTGTCCGCCGAGGAGCAGGCTCTCCACCAGCTCGCGTCCGTACACGGCGCGCAGCGGCGCCAACGGCGTGGGCAAGCGCGCCGGTCGGTGCAGCACCCGACCCAACGTGTCGGTGAACTCGGCATTCGTGACGGGAGTCGGTGCCGTCACGTTCGTGGCGCCGGTCAGCTCCGGCTGTTCCAGCGCTCGGAGGATCGCCGCGACCTCGTCGTCGAGAGAGACCCAACTGAGGTATTGCCGTCCCGAGCCGAGACGACCTCCGAGACC
>DAIPLE010000249.1:0-3079 GCA_036769425.1 Actinomycetota bacterium | reverse complement strand
GCTGGGCGCGGGTAACCGGCATCGGTTTGCGGTCGAGGACCGCGCCGGCGGCGTCGAGGGTGCTGGTCGCGACACCGAGGACCACGTCACCCCGGTACGTCTTGCCGGTCTCGGCGAGGAAGCGCAACAGGCGGGTGACCCGGCCGAGACCCACGAGGAGGACACCGGTGGCGTCGGGGTCGAGGGTTCCGGCGTGGCCGACGCGCCGCTGCCGATAGACGTGGCGGAGCCGCGCGACGACGTCGTGGGACGTGCAGCCGCCCGGCTTGTCGACAACGACGAGACCGTCGCGCATGGGCGGCAGGGCTAGAGGGCGGCGCGGATGCGCGCCACCGTCGTGGGGATGTCGAGCTCGGACGTGAAGCCGGCCGCGTAGCGGTGACCGCCGCCGCCGTGGGCTTCGGCGATGCGCCGAACGTCGACGGCACCGAGGGAGCGGAGGCTCACCCGGACCGGGCCGTCGGGTTCCTCCTTGAGGACGCAGGTGACCTCGGCCTCCTGGGTGCGGCGCAAGATGTCGATCAGGCCTTCGACCTCGTCCATCGTGACGTCGTGATGGTCGAGCATGGTCTGGGTCACCGCGGTCCACACGAACTGCTGCTCGCGGACCAGCTCGGCGTGGCTGAGCGCGTCGGCGAGGAGTTGGAGGTACTGGAACCGGTGCTCCTCGAACAATGAGCGCGACAGACGAGCGACCGGGATATCGAACTCGGTGAGGCGGCGAGCGAGGTCGAACACCTCGGGGGTGGTGGTGTCGTATTGGAAGCGGCCGGTATCGCACACGATCGCGGTGTACAGGCAGACCGCGGCGTCCCGGTTGAGCGGCAATCCCAGCTCGTCGATAAGGCGATGCACGACCCAGCCGCTCGCGGCGGCGTCCGGTTCGATGACGTTGACCGTCCCGTACCGATCGTTGGAGATGTGATGGTCGATGACGATCAGCTCGCGTGCCGCGGTGGCGGGGCCTTCGAGGTCACCGAGGCGGGCGAGGGAACCGCAGTCGAAGGTGACCATGACGTCCGGGGCGCGGGGGAAGTCGTCGGGTTTGGTGAGGAGCTCGAGTCCGGGGAGCTCCCGATAGTGGGGCGCGACGACGAACGGGGACGGGAACGACGCCACGACATCGGCTCTCGTGGTGCGCAGGACATGAAAGAGGCCGAGCATCGATCCGAGCGCGTCGCCGTCGGGGGTGACGTGACACGCGAGCGCGATCCTCTCGGCGCCGCGGATCGTGTCCGTGGCGCGGCGCAGGTCGGTGTCACTCATGGCTGCTGGTCCCCTCCCCCGCCCTCGGGTGTGGCGCCGGGGTCACGGTGCAGACCGCGGATGATCTCCTCGACCCGCTCGCCGTGCTCGATCGCCGGATCCTCCCGGAAGTGCAGGCGGGGAAGGTACTTCAGGCGAACCTGCTCGCCCAGCACACCGCGGAGGTGCGGCGCGGCGGCGTGCAGCGCGGCGGGAACGTCGTCGTCGTGGCGGCCCAGCGCGGCGTAGAAGACGGTGGCGTGACGCAGGTCGGGGCTGACGTTGACCCCGGTGACCGTGACCATGGTGAGGCGAGGGTCAGAGCAGCGCTCGAGTTCGTCGGCGATGACCTCCCGAACCACCTGGTTGACCCGAAGCGTCCGGGCGTAGGGGGGACGGGACCGTTCCGGTTTCATCACTCCCCCTCCCGGATCAGCTCCGCTCGTTCGACCTCGAGCAGCTCGACGCCGGGCGCCCGGTCGACGAACCGTTCGATAGTGGTCAGGACCTCGCGGAGCCGGCCGTCGCTTTCGGCGACCGCGGCGACGCCGAGCGCGGCGCGCTGCCAGCGGTCGTGGTGGTCGACTTCGGCGACCGACACCCGGAACCGGTGGCGGAGGCCGTCGACCAGCGGTCGGACCGCGGCGCGTTTGGCTTTCAGGGAACGGCTCTCCGGGATGTGGAGCTCGAAGCGGAGCGCGGCGGCGTGCACGTCACCATTGTGCCGGCCGGCAGCGCCGCCGGTGCCCGTCCGGGGCCGCCGAGACCATGGCCCGGGTGGGGCTGGTGGTGGATCGGGGGCAGGGACCCGGTACCGTCCGACGCTGATGCGACGAATGACGGCCGCGGTGGTCGCTGGCGCGGCGCTGAGTGTCGTGCTGGGGCCGGGGATCGCCGAGGCGAAGGGACCCGCAGCCAAGAGCATCGCGGCGGAGATCTGCGAGCCGATGGTCCGCAACGCCGTCGAGGCCAGCCTCGGTTCGCCCCTTCCCGCAGCGCAGCAGGGCGCGTGGGCGGGCCGCACGTTCACCTGCACCTATCCGTTGACCGGCGGGCAGCTCGTCCTGTCGGTCGATGACCTGCGCACGAAGAAGAAGGCCCAGGCCACGTACCAGACGTTGAACCGGGCCACCCAACACCCGACTCGCCTCAACGGGCTCGGGAACGGTGCATTCCAGGCCCCGGACGGGACGATCTTCGCGTTCAAGGACCAGTTCCTGCTCCACATCAACCCCGGCGCGGCACCACCGACGGTCCAGAAATCCGATCTGGCGTTCGCGGCGGTCGTCGCGGTGATGAGCTGCTGGACCGGCGGGACCTAGCTGCCGGCTGCCGCGCTCACGGGTCGGGGATGTAGCGCCGGTCGGGGTCGACGGGGCTCATGAGCCCGACGTCGCGGCCATCCGGGTCTTGGACGATGGCGTATCGGGCGCCAAAGAACGCGTCGTAGGGCGGCTGGCGGCCGGCGAAGCCGTCCCCGGTGAGCTCGGCGTACCGCCGGTCGACGGCGTCTCGCGACGACAAGGCCACGCCCAGGACCGTCGCGCCTCCCGGGCCAGGCTGGTCCCGCCAGCCGGCGTGCCAGATGCGGGTCATCGCGTCGTTGTCGAACTCGAGGCGCAGACCAGTGGGCATGGCGACCGACGCGTGCCGCGCGCCGCTGCCCGGCGGCCACTCTCCCGGGTCGTCAATCGAGAAGCCGAACCGCCGGTAGAACCCCAACGTCGCGTCCATGTCGTGCACGATCAGGTTCACCTGGTCGACGCGGGCCTCGGCGTCCGGCATCGAACATCACCTCGCGTGAGTCGGAGGGCGACCGTACCCTAAAGTCGAC
>DAIPLE010000070.1:0-9818 GCA_036769425.1 Actinomycetota bacterium | reverse complement strand
GTCCTCACCTGACGGGTCATGGTGATGCTCGACGCGGTACTCGACCCCGTCCTCCCGGGGCGTCACGACCCGCGGCCTTCCGTCGGGGTCGTCGGCGTTGAGGAGCCACACCTCGGTCGTGACCTTCGACTCGATGTCGATGAACAGCACCTGGCCTGACCGGGCGCGGCGCACCGAGAGGTAGAAGCGCTCGTCGGCCTCCTCGAACACCAGCCGGTCCGTCGACACCGCGGTTCCGAGGACATGGCGCCACACCTGGAACGGGCGCATCGCCGCGTCGGGTCGCACGTAGAAGATGCTGCGCTCGTCGTTGGCCCACCCAAGCCCGTAGTACGTGTCGGGAACCTCGTCGGGCAGGTCGTCGCCTGACGCCAGGTCCCGCACGTGCAACCGGGTCCGTTCACCGCCGGTTCGGTCGACCGAGTACGCCAGCCGAGCCTGATCCGGTGACAGCGCCAACCCCCGCAACGCGAAGTAGTCGTTCCCGGCCGCCAGGACGTTCTCGTCGAGGAGCACCTCCTCGTCTCCCCGACCGGGCGCGGCGTTGGGGTCCGGTGCCACCGGGCCGGCCGGCCGGCGACAATGCACCGCGTACTCGAGCCCAGCCCGAGTGCGGGTGAAGTACTCGAACCGACCGCGCCGCACCGGCGCGCTCACGTCGGTCTCGACCACCCGGGCCTTGATCTCCTCGAACACCGTGTCGCGGACGCCGCCCAGCGGGGCGAGCATCGCCTCGACGTAGTCGTTCTCAGCCTCGAGCAGTGAGCGCACCGCCGGATCGTCGCGGTCGCGCAGCCAGTACCAGTCGTCGACGCGCACGCCGTCGCCGTGACGGAGCTCCGTCGGGCGACGCGGCGCGCGCGGTGGCTCCAGAATCCCCCCCATTGGCCGCGGAGTCTCGCGCGTCTGCCAATGGGGCTCAGGGCCGCGCGAGGCGAGAGGTACGCTCGACGCCCATGTCCCCGACCGCGACCCCGATCCCGATCCGGGACCAGGACCTCGCCGAGATCCATTGGGACGCCACCGGGCTCGTCCCCGCGATCGTCCAGGATCAAGCCAGCGGCCGTGTCCTCATGCTGGCGTGGATGAACGAAGCGTCGCTACGCCGCACCCTCGACGAGGGTCGCACCGTGTTCTGGAGCCGCAGCCGTCAGGAGCTCTGGCGCAAGGGGGACACGTCGGGTGACCGGCAGTGGCTCCGCGAGGCCTATTACGACTGCGACGGCGACACGCTCCTGCTCGTCGTCGAGCAAGAAGGCCGGGGCGCCTGCCACACCGGTGAGTACAGCTGCTTCTTCCGGTCCTTCGGGCCCGCCCCGTCGTGACCGGCGACGACGGTCTCCGCCCGTCGCGCGACGAGTTCCGGTCCCTCGCCGTCGGGCACTCCGTCGTCCCGGTGTGGCGCGAGGTGCTCGCCGACCTCGAGACCCCGGTCTCGGCGTTCGTGAAGCTCGTCGGCGCCGAACCCCACGGTGCCCCCGGGTTCCTCCTCGAATCGGTCGAGCACGGGCAGCGGTGGGGCCGCTTCTCGTTCCTCGGTCGCGATCCCGCCCTCACCCTGGTCGTCCGGGGCCGCCAGGTCCAGGTCACCGGCGGCGTCGTACCCCCCGGTGTCCCGCTCGACCAAGGTGCCCTCGCGGCGCTCGACGCCCTGCTCGGCGCCTACCGGGCCCCGCACCTCGACGCCTTGCCCCCGTTCCATGGCGGGATCGTCGGCTACCTCGGCTACGACGTGGTCCGCGAGGTCGAACGGCTCCCCGCGGTGCCACCCGACGACCAAGGTCTGCCCGACGCCGTCCTGTCGGTCACCGGTCACGTCACCGCGTTCGACCACTTCCGCCAGCGGCTCTACCTGATCGAGAACGTGTTCCTCGACACCGAACCCGACGTCGACGCCGCGTATGACCGTGCCGCGGCCCGCCTCGACGCGCTCGTCGACGACCTGGCCCGACCGCTCCCGTACTCGCCGTCGCGCCCACCCGCCGACCGGCTCACCGAGATCCCCCGCGGTGCGCTCCACCCTCGGCGGCGACCACTACCACGACGCGGTCGAGGTCGCCCGCGAGCACATCCTCGCCGGTGACATCTTCCAAGTCGTCCTCGCGCAGCGCTTCGACCTCGACGACCCCGTCGACCCGTTCGACGTCTACCGGGTGCTCCGCCAGGTGAACCCGTCGCCCTACATGTACGTCGTCCGTCACCCCGAAGTCACCCTCGTCGGCTCGTCACCGGAGCCGATGGTTCAGCTCCTCGACGGGCGTGTCGTCAGCCGACCCATCGCCGGCACCCGCTACCGCGGCCAGAGCGACGAGCACGACCGGCGTCTGGCCGCCGAGCTGTCCGAGAACCCGAAGGAACGCGCCGAACACGTCATGCTCGTCGACCTGGCCCGCAACGACGTCGGACGGGTCGTGCGCTTCGGCACCGAGCACGTCGACGAGCTCATGACCCTGGAGCGGTACTCGCACGTCATGCACCTGACCAGCCAGGTGTCGGGCCAGCTCGCCGACGGTCGCACCCCCGTCGACGTGCTGCGCGCCACGTTCCCTGCCGGCACGGTGAGCGGCGCGCCGAAAGTCCGGGCGATGGAGATCATCGACGAGCTCGAGCCGGTCAAACGGGGTCCGTACGCCGGCGTGGTCGGCTACGTCGACTTCTCCGGCAACCTCGACACCGCGATCGCGATTCGCACCATGGTGTGGGGCCCCGACGGGCACGCCAGCGTCCAAGCCGGCGCCGGGATCGTCGCCGATTCCGACCCCGCCGACGAGGACCTCGAATGCGCCAACAAGGCCCGAGCGTTGCTGACCGCCGCCGCCGCAGCGCGCCGGCTCACGTCGGTCGCGCTCTCGTGACCGTCCCCGCGTTCGTCGTCGACCGCAGCCCCCACGGGCTGATCGTCGCCCGCGGTGACGACGCCACCTCATTCCTGCAAAGCCTCGTCTCCCAGGACCTCGACCCCCTCGGCGACGGTGACCACGCCCCCGCGTTGCTCCTCTCTCCTCAGGGCAAGCTCGACGTGGCGTTCCGCATCCTCCGGACCGGCGACGAGTGGTGGCTCGACACCGACGCCGACTACGGGCCCCGCCTGCTCGCGTCGCTCAACCGGTTCCGAATCCGGGTGAAGGTCGACCTCGAGGACCGCACCGCGACCACCGGCCTGGTCTCGACCGTGGGTGTCTCCCGCGACGCCGTCCCCGACGGGGTCCACGCCCTCTCGTCCGACTGGGGCGGCCACTCAGGCGTCGACCTCCTCGGACCCCTCGACGCGGTGCGGGCCGCGACCGCGACCATCGAGCCGACCGTCGAGCGATGGACACCGGAGCGTTTCGAGGCGTTCCGCATCGAAGCTGGGGTGCCGCGCCTCGGCGTCGACATCGACGACCGCACGATCCCCCAAGAGGCATTCCTCGAACGCGACGCGGTCTCGTTCACCAAAGGCTGCTTCGTCGGCCAAGAGCTGGTCTGTCGCATCGACACCCGCGGCCACGTCAACCGGTACCTCCGCGGTGTCCGCATCCCGGAGGGACCGACACCCCCGCGGGGCGCGACCGTCGTCGTTGACGGCACCGACCGGGGCACCATCACCAGCGTCGCCGCCGTCCCCGGCGAGGCCCGCGCCGTCGGACTCGCGATGGTCCGCCGCGAGGTCGAGCCGCCCACCGCGGCCGAGCTGCGCTGGGACACCGGCCACGTCGACGCCGAACTCGTCACGGTGGGGGACCGGTGAGCACCGCCCTGTTCATCTTCGGCTACCCGACCTCGATCGCGGTGCTCACCCGCTGGATCCCGGTGGTCCGAGAGCAGCGCACCCGCTGGTTCGTCGCGCACGAGCTCGCCGTGGCGGCCATCGTCGCCGGATGGGTGCTGCGACACGACACCCAAGCGGTGACGATCAACGCGTCGTGGCTCGCGGTCGGCACCGCCTGGTACGTCGCCGCCGGACGACGCCAAGCACGCGCCGCTACGCCGGGATCGTGACCCGAAAGCGGGTGCCGCCCGCGTCGAGCGGCTCACAGCTCGCATCGCCGCCCATCGCGCCCGCGAGCTCATGGACGATCGCCAACCCGATCCCCGTCCCCACCTTGCGACCCGGCGCGTCCCGGGCGGTGTAGAGCCGCTGGAAGACCCGGTCCTGGTCCTCGACCGGGATGCCCGGTCCGTCGTCGTCGACCCGCAGCTCGACCTGACCGTCACGCCGGTCGACATCGACCCGCACCGTGCTCCGCGCGTACTTCAACGCGTTCTCGACCAGGTTCGCGGTGATCTGCGCCAGCCGCTCGGGGTCCGCGTCGAGTGGCGCCGGGTCGCCGCGCACCACCTCGAGCCGCAAACCCCAGTCACGAGCCGAGGGCACGAACCCGGCGACCGCGTCGTACACCACCGTCCGGGCGTCGACCGGCCGGGGGTTCAACGAGAACTGGTGCGCATCGAGGCGGGCCAGATCCAACAGATCGGCGACCAGGCGTTCCAACCGGCGCGCCTCCGCCGCGATGATCGACCCGGCCCGGGCCTGCTCGACCGGGTCCTCCATCATCCCGTCGGTGATCGCCTCGGCGTACCCCCGGATCGACGTCAGCGGCGTTCGCAGGTCGTGCGACACGCTCAGCAGGAACGCCCGCTCATGACCGCGGGCGGTCTCGAGCTCGGTCGCCATCGCGTCCAGGCTCTGGGCGAGGCTCGAGAGCTCATCGTCGGGTTGACCCATCACCCCGACCCGCGCCGAGAGGTCACCACCCGCGATGCGCTGCGCGGTGTCGCGCATCGCCGCGATCGGGCGCGTCATCCGCCGCGCCAAGTACGCCGACACCAACCCGGCCACCAGCAGCGCGATCGCCCCGGTCAGGAACAGGTACGGGCCGGCGCGTCCCAACGGACGACTGTCGACTCCTTGGGTGAGCACCAACGCCGGCGTGACCGACCCGACCGGCGTCAACGGGTCGACGACGAACGCGGTGCCTCCGGTCACCCCCGACTGCTGCTGGCCGACCAGGACCTGGTCGACGTTGAGGTCCGACGTCGTGATGTCGCGGGGGAGGGCCAAGTTGGCTTGATTGGCACACGCGCTCCCGAGCAGCGGCGCGATCCCTTCTTGGACGTTGCCGTCCGCATTGACGGCCACGATGCTCGCGCTCGAGATTCGCAGCACCGCGGTCACGAGCTGACACGTCCGCGTTGCCTGCTGGGTGTTGCCCCGAAGCCGGTTGGTGCGGAACTGGCGCCCGAGGGTGTCGAGCTCGGTCGTGATCGGCTTCACCTTCTGCTTCAGGTCCTTGATCGCGGCAGCCGACGCGGTCTGGCGGGCGATCCCCACCGCGCCGACCCCGGCCACGACCAGCACCCCGAACGCGATCGCGAACATCGCGACGAACAGCCGGGTCCGGAGCCGACGACGGGGCCGGTCGACGGACCCGGAGGCCCGCCTGATCCTCATCCGGCAGCGGCGCGCGTGGATTCGAGGCGATACCCGACGCCGCGCACCGTGTGGATGTCGAGGGCGTCACCGAGCTTCTTGCGCACCTGCGCGATATGCACATCGACCGTTCGGGCGTCCCCGAACCAGTCGTAGCCCCACACCCCGTCGAGGATCTGCTGGCGCGACAACGCCAGCCCCGGCCGCTCGGCCAGGAACCTCAACAGGTCGAACTCCTTCGTCGTGAGCTCGACGGTGGCGTCGTCGACACGGACCTCGCGTCGCCCCACGTCGATCGCCACCCGCCCGGCCTGGACGACCTCAGGGCCGGGGGCACCGTCGGTGCGGCGCAGCACCGCCTTCACCCGTGCCACCAGCTCCGCGGGCGAGAACGGCTTCGTCAGGTAGTCGTCCGCGCCCAGCTCGAGCCCCACCACCCGGTCGACCTCACCGTCCCGGGCGGTCAAGAAGATGATCGGCACCTGGGAGGTCTGGCGGATCCGCTTGCAGACCTCGAGCCCGTCGAGGTCGGGCAACCCGACATCGAGCACCACCAGACGGGGCCGGTGGTTTCGGAACGCCTCCAGCCCGGCGTCGCCCGTCGGGGCCTTCAGGACCCGGAACCCTTCCCGTTCGAGGTACAGGCCGACCAGGTCGGCGATGTTCGCCTCGTCGTCGACGACGACAATCGTCCCTTTCTCCACACCGCCCATTCTGACTCCCCGAGTGGTCTCCAGCGTCGACCGTCTCGGTCAGCGTCGTGTGAAGCCCCGATCATCAATCGATGCGGTTCCGGCTGATCACCTGACCCAGCCAGGTCGCGCTCGGCTTCACCGAGCGGGCCTGCGTGGCCCGGTCCACCGCGACGAGCCCGAACCGCATCCGATACCCGTACGCCCACTCGAAGTTGTCGAGCAGCGACCAGTGGAAGAAGCCCCGCACGTCGAGACCATCGCTGATGGTGCGGGCCACCCCCTCGAGCGACTCGCGCAGGAACCGGATCCGCTGCTCGTCGTCTTCGGTGCCGATCCCGTTCTCCGTCACGTAGACGGGGGTGCGCGCCACGTCGATGGCGTGGCGGATCGCCGCCTCCGCGGCCTGGGGCCAGTACTCGTAGCCCATCGGGAGCACCTCGACGCCCGGCTCGGGGCCGAGCACCCCGTCGGGGCCGACCCGGTTCCGCGAGTAGGCCTGCACGCCGACGAAGTCGTCGCCGCGCGCCGCCTCGAGGTAGTCGTCCTCGTGGTGACGCCGGTAGGTGTCGATGAGCGCCTCCGAGCCCGGCTCCGCGCTCCAGTCGCCCATCGCCAACGTGAGCCCAACCGGGAAGTCTCCCGGACCGCCCTTGAGGACGTCGTACGCCTTGCGGTGCGCGGCCCGTAGATGCTCGTTCGTCTTCACGTACCCGTCGAGGTCCTGGGTCCGTCCCGGCGGGAACACCCCCATGAGCCACCCCATCAACGACACGATGTTCGGCTCGTTCAGGGTGCACGCCAGGCCGATCTCCTCACCGAAGTGGCCGACCGCCCGCTCACAGAACGTCGCGAAGCGGTCCGCGGTCGCCGGGTTCTCCCACCCCCCCTCGGCGATCACCCACCGCGGCGTCGTGAAGTGATGAAACGTCACCACCGGCAGCACATCGTGGTCCCGACAGGTCTCGATCACCCGCCGGTAGTGGTCCAGGTTCGCGGTCGAGAACTCCCCGTACTCCGGCTCGATACGCGACCACTCGAGCGAGAACCGGTACGCCTTGAATCCCAAGTCGGCGAGCAGCTCGATGTCTTGCGGGTACCGCCAGTACTGGTCACAGGCATCCCCCGACGGCTCCTCGCACGGCGAACCCTCGGTGTGCTCCCACGCCCACCAGTCGTTGTTCCAATTGGAGCCCTCGACCTGATGCGCCGCGGTCGCGGTGCCCCACACAAAATCGTCCGGGAACGTCGCTGCGGTCATGGCGGCGATCCTGGCACACTCGGGACCACGATGAGCGTCCTCGACGAGATCCTCGCCGCCAAACGCGACGAGGTCACGCTGCTGCACCAACCCCCGACCCGCGACGCGATTCGCGCCGCCGCGCTCGCCGCGCCCGCCCCCCGAGACTTCGCCGGCGCGCTCCGCCGATCCGAGCACCTCGCGGTCATCGCCGAGCTCAAGCGCCGATCCCCCTCGAAAGGCGACCTCGCCCCCGATCTCGACCCCGCGGCGACCGCCGCGGCGTACGCCGCGGGCGGTGCCACCGCCCTGTCGGTCCTCACCGACCGGGTGTTCTTCGGCGGCTCCGTCGACGACCTCGGCCAGGCCCGCGACGCCGCACCGAACATCCCAGTGCTGCGCAAGGACTTCACCATCGACACCGACCAGGTCTACGAGACCCGCGCCATCGGCGCCGACGCCATCCTCCTCATCGTCGCCGCGGTCCCCGACGACGCGCTCCTCCGCGACCTGCACGACCTCGCCGGCGCCCTCGGCCTCGCCGCCCTGGTCGAAGCCCACGACGAGTCCGAGCTCGATCGGGCCCTCGACCTCGGGGCCCAGATCGTCGGGGTCAACGCCCGCAACCTCGCCACCTTCGACGAGGACCTCGCCCGCGTCGCCCGCCTCGCCGCGACGATCCCACCTGAGGTCGTCGCCGTCGCCGAGAGCGCGATCCGCGCCCCCGCCGACGCGTCCCAGATGGCCAGCGCCGGCTTCGACGCCGTCCTCGTCGGGGAGGCACTGGTGCGCGCCGAGGACCCCACCGCGCTCGTCCGCGCGTTCGCGGCCCCGGCCCGCACCAGCCGCTGACCGTCACACCAGCGCCCGGTACGATCGGCCCGGTCACGCCACAGGGGGTTCGCGATGCGCTTCCTACTGGACCAGGACCGGATGCCAACCGCGTGGTTCAACGCGCTGCCGGTCCTGCCCACCCCGCTCGACCCGCCGCTGCATCCCGCGACCAACGAGCCGGTCGGTCCCGACGACCTCGCGCCGCTGTTCCCGATGGCCCTCATCGCCCAGGAGATGTCGACCGAGCCGTGGATCGACATCCCCGGCGAGGTGATCGACATCCTCTCGCTGTGGCGTCCCACGCCGCTCATCCGCGCCACCCGGCTCGAACGGGCCCTTGGAACCCCGGCCCGCATCTACTACAAGGACGAATCCGGGTCACCGGCCGGGTCGCACAAGCCCAACACCGCGGTCCCGCAAGCCTTCTACAACATGAGCGAAGGGATGACCCGGCTCGCTACCGAGACCGGCGCCGGCCAGTGGGGGACCGCCCTGTCGTTCGCCTGCACCCAGTTCAACCTCGACTGCAAGGTCTACATGGTGCGCGCCTCCTACGAGCAGAAGCCCTACCGGACCATCCTCATGCAGACCTGGGGGAGCGAGGTTGTCCCCTCACCCGTCGACGACCCGTCCCATCCCGGTTCGTTGGGCTTAGCGATCACCGACGCGGTACGTGACGCCGCCGGACGGGACGACACGCATTACGCGCTCGGCTCGGTCCTCAACCATGTCCTGTTGCACCAGACCATCATCGGCCTCGAAGCGAAGGAACAGCTGACCCTCGCCGACGAGTCGCACCCCGACGTCGTGCTCGGCTGCTGCGGCGGCGGCTCGAACCTCGGGGGCATCGCTCTACCGTTCCTCGCCGACGACCGGGTCCGCCTCGTCGCCGCCGAACCCTCGTCGTGCCCGACCCTCACCGAAGGCCGCTACGACTACGACTTCGGCGACGCCGCCGGGATGACGCCACTGCTCCGCATGTACACCCTCGGCCACGAGTTCATCCCGCCCCCGATCCACGCCGGCGGCCTCCGCTACCACGGCGACTCGCCCATCATCTCCAACCTGGTCAACACCGGCCGTATGGAAGCCGTCGCCTACCCGCAAGGCAAGACCTTCGAAGCCGCGATCCAGTTCGCGAACACCGAAGGCAAGCTCCCCGCCCCTGAGGCCGGCCACGTCATCCGGGCCGTCATCGACGAGGCCCTCGCAGCCAAGGAGACCGGCGAGGAGCGCGTCATCCTCTTCAACTTCTCCGGGCACGGACTGCTCGATCTCTCCGCCTACGACGACTACCTCCACGGACGACTCATCGACGTCTGAACGTCCGGCGAGATCGCGGGCGTCCGCGATTCGACCTGTTGTGGTCCGCGATGCACGCCTGAGTCAGCGGCCGGTCGTATTAACCGCGACGAGCAGTGCCGTTCGAGTTAGTGCCCGCGCCATCGGGGTTGGCGGCCCTCGGCAGCCGCGGCGCGGCCTTCGGCGGCGTCGTCGGTGGCGCCGACAACGCGGCGCATGGTCTCGCCCATGCGGACCGCGTCGATCCAGGGCAAGTGCTGACCGCGGTAAGCCATCTCCTTGACGGCGCGGACGGCGAGGGGCGCGCCGGCGCACAGGCGGTCGGCCAGCTCGCGTG
>DAIPLE010000248.1:1720-3107 GCA_036769425.1 Actinomycetota bacterium | reverse complement strand
CCGCCGGCGTCGACCTCGGGCAGCCCGAAGGTGGCGTCATCGGCGGCGACGACGACGTCGGCGTTCCCGGCGAGCCCGACGCCGGTGGCGAGACAGAAGCCGTGCACCGCGGCGACGACCGGTACCGCGCAGTCATAGATCGCGGCGTAGGCGTCGGCGCAGGCGCGGGTCACCTCGACCACGGCGCGGGGCCCACCGGTGGTGAGCTCCCCGACGTCGACACCGGCGGCGAAGCCCCGCTCGATCCCCGACCGCAGGATCAGGGCGTGCACCGACGGATCCCGGCCGAGGTCGGTTACCAGGCGGGCCAAGTCGCGAAAGTCGCGGCTCGTGAGCGCGTTCACGGGCGGGACCTCGACGACCACCTCGGCGATGTGCTCCAGGGCGCGTTCAGTCCGGACGGGCATGTGACGCGGACCCTACTTGGGGCCCTCAAGTACCGTCGGCGCCGTGACTGATTCACCGTCCGACTGGAAGCGCCAGGCTGCCGAGGCCGCAGTCACCGAGGTGCACTCGGGCATGGCCGTCGGGTTGGGCACGGGCAGCACCGCGATCTTCGCCACCCGTCGCATCGGCGAGCTGGTCCAGCGCGGGGAACTGCGTGACCTCGTCGGGTTCGCGACGTCCGAGGACACTCGGCGGGAGGCCGAGCAGCTCGGCATCCCGATGCTGACCGAGGAGCTCCCACGCGCGCTCGACGTGACGATCGACGGTGCCGACGAGGTCGACCCGCAGCTGAACCTCATCAAGGGCGGCGGTGGGGCGCAGCTGCGCGAGAAGATCGTGGCGCAGGCGAGCGCCCGTGAGCTGATCGTGGTCGACGAGACGAAGCTGTCACGGCAGCTCGGCACGCAGCACGCCTTACCGGTGGAGGTGTTGGAGTTCGGCTGGTCGTCGCAGGCCCGCTACCTCGAATCGTTGGGGGCGACGATCGCGGTCCGGACCGGTCCCGACGGGCAGCGGTTCCACACCGACCAGGGCAACCTCGTCCTCGACTGCGGGTTCGGGCCGATCGGCGACCCGTCGGCGCTCGCCGACCAGCTCGCAGGCCGGGCCGGCATCGTCGAACACGGCCTGTTCCTGGGGCTGACCAGCACGGTGGTGGTCACCGGCCCGGCGGGGATCCGCTGGCTCACGCCGCCTTGAGCTCGGTGCGATACCGCCGACGGAAGGCCGCGTAGGAGACGAGCCCGCCGGGCAGCGGCATCCAGAACGACACCAGCCGGTAGTTGAGGGTGGCCAGCACCGCGTCGCCCGCGCTGACACCGGCCAACGCCAGGACCCCGGTCAGGCCGGCTTCGACGAATCCGAGACCGCCAGGCGTGATGGGGATCATGCCGAGCACCGCGCTGGCGGCGTAGGCCAGCAGGACCAGCCCCGGGTTCGG
>DAIPLE010000248.1:0-1620 GCA_036769425.1 Actinomycetota bacterium | reverse complement strand
AGCACCGCGCCGACGGCCATCAACACCACGAAGAAACCGAGCCCGAACCAGGCGGCCTCCCGCAAGCCGCGGCTGATCGGCTGGCCGAGGAGCGACAGGATCAGGCTGAGCACCGGGATCGCGCTCAGCGTCGCGAGCTGGAGCAACGTCACCGCGGTCAGTGCCGAGCCGGCGGCGGCGGCGTCGATGCCGGACGCCGCGAGCATGCGGTACTGCAGCGTCGCGCCGGCGGCGGCGCCGGCCGGGACGACGCGGCTCAGCGCATGGCCGGCGAGCTGCGAGGTCGAGATCGCGAACCAGTTCGTCGACCGCAACGCCAGGGAGAGCAGCCACCAGACGCAAGCGAAGCTCGCCGCCTCGGCGAGCACGGACACCCCGATCCAGAACGGGTCGAGGTGCGCCAAGCGCGGCCACGCCGAGAGCACCTCCGCGATGCTCGGCGCGAAGAGGTACAAGACGACGAGCGCGACGATCAGGCCCACGACACGCCGGATGATTCGGCCCCGCCGGGGCGCCGCGGGGTCCGGCGACGGCACGCTCACGGTGTTGACGGTAGCGACCGGGTGCACCCCGGGGCGGGTTGAGGCCGCGACCGGACCCGTTAGCGTGCAGCCTCATGCGCTTCGGGGTGTTGGCGCCGTGCGAAGGCCGGTTCCTGTCCTCACCCGACGCGGTCGCGGCGTACGCCCGCGCCGCCGAAGACGCCGGCTTCGAGTCGATCTGGGTGTTCGAGCATGCGGTGATCCCCGCCGACTACACGTCCCGGTACCCGTACAACCCCGAGGGGCGGGTGACGATCGAGGACGACGACATCCCGGACCCGTTGGTCCTGCTCGGCTTCCTCGCCGGGGTCACGAACCAGATCCGGTTGGGCACCGGCGTCCTGATCCTGCCCCAGCGCAGCCCGGTGGTCTGCGCCAAGGAGTGCGCGACGGTCGACGTGCTGTCCTCGGGACGGCTTCGGCTCGGGATCGGTGTCGGCTGGCTCCGCGAGGAGGCCGAAGCGGTAGGCACCCGGTTCGAAGACCGGGGGGCGCGCACCGACGAGTACATCGAGGCGATGCGGGTGCTGTGGCGCGACCCCGAGCCGACGTTCCACGGGACGTTCACCAGCTTCGATCGGGCCAAGTCGAACCCGAAGCCCGCGCAGCCCGACGGGGTCCCAATCCTCGTCGGTGGTCACAGCGCCGCGGCGGCCCGGCGAGCCGGGCGCCTCGGCGACGGCTACTTCCCGATCGGGTTGCGCCACGACGACTTCTCGACCCGTCTCGACGAGATGCGCGCCGCGGCGCGCGACGCGGGCCGCGACCCCGACGCGGTCGAGATCACCTACAGCGGCGGGACGAAGCCCGACCGGGTGCAGCGGTACGCCGACCTCGGGGTCTCCCGGTGGGTCGTCGGGGTCTGGGACACCAACCCCGACGGGTACCGCCGCGCCTTTGACGAGCTCGCCGCGACGCTCATCGCGCCGCTCGGCTGAGCTGGGTCGGCATCGTGCGCGACCTCAAGACGCCTCCCGCTCGCCTGCTGCGACCGGAGGCAGCGACGGGGTGACCCACGTCGTCCGGCGCTCCAAAGCCGCGCCGTCGCGGTGTTGACCGTGGTCTAGCTAGGCCCGGG
>DAIPLE010000247.1:0-3107 GCA_036769425.1 Actinomycetota bacterium | reverse complement strand
GCGATGACCTCGTTCATGATCTCGTCAGTCCCGGCGCCGATGCGCTGCAGTCGGGCGTCGCGAAACGCCCGGGAGATCGGCTCCTCCTGCATGTAGCCGGCACCGCCGTGGATCTGCAAACAGACGTCCACGACGCGGTTCACCATCTGGGCGCAGTACTTCTTCGTCATGGAGATCTCGGTGACCGGGTAGTCGCCCTGCATGACTCGCCACGCAGTGGAGTAGAGGAGCGCGCGGGCGGCCTCGAGCTCGGTCGCGGCGTCGGCGATCTTGTGCGCGATCACCTGATGCCGTCCGATCGGGCGACCGAAGGCGCGCCGCTCGCTGGCGTATTCGATCGTCCGGGCGAGCGCAAAGTCGGCGGTCCCGACGGAGGCGGAAGCGCCGGCGAGTCGCTCGTACTGGAGTTGGACCATGAGCTGGGAGAACCCTTGTCCGGGTTCGAGGCCGATGAGGTTGGCGTGGGGGACCGGGACGTCGTCGAGGGCGATCTCGGCGGTGTCGCTCGAGCACATGCCGAGCTTGCGGAGCTTGCGGGACACGTTGACCCCGGGGAGGTCGGTGTCGACCAGGAAGAGCGAGATGCCGGAGTGGCCGGCGGCGGGGTCGGTTTTGACGACGAGCGTCAGGAAGTCGGCGCGGGCGCCGTTGGTGATGTAGAGCTTGCGGCCGTTGATGTGCCAGATGTCGCCGTCGCGGACTCCGCGGGTGGTGATGCCGGCAACGTCGGATCCGGCGTCGGGTTCGGTGATGGCAATGGCGGCGATCTTGGTCCCGGCGATCGCGGGTCGCAGGTACCGGTCCTTCTGGTCGTCGGTCCCGAACGTGTCGATCGACGGCGTGGCCATGTCGGTCTGCACCGACAGGGCCATGGCGATCGCACCGCAACCCGACTTGGCGAGCTCTTCGACGAAGACGATCTCGGCGGCGAGGTCGCCGCCGGACCCGCCCCACTGCTCGGGGTAGTGCAGGCCGAGGAAGCCGAGCTCGCCGGCGCGTCGGAAGACGTCGTCGGGGAACCATTCGGCGTCTTCCCACTGGTCGACGTGGGGTCGGATCTCTTGGTCGACGAAGCGCCGCACGGACTGGCGGAGCGCCTCGTGCTCGTCGGTGAAGATGGGGTGGCTGGTCATCGGCTACACGGTGCCACAGCCGGTGGGCCTCCCTAGACTGTCCATCCTCATGGCCCGGTCCATCCTCCAACGCCACCTGGTGGACGTCAGTGAACGGCTCAAGCGCCTGCGGGCGGAGCTGGGCGTCACCGAGGAGCAGCTCGCGTTCCTCGAAGAGGAGGCCGAGAACACACGCCTCCGGGCCCTGGTGGCCGAGACGCCGCTCGCCGACGCCGAGTCGCGAGATGCCCGCCGGCATGCCGACGCGCTGGCCCGGCACCGGGACGCTCTGGCGCTGCAGATCGCGGAGCTCCGGCGGGAACAAGATGCGCTGCTCGATCGCATGGCGGCCGAGCTGTCCGCGCACTGATCGCGGTCCGGCACCGACGATGAATGATCGAGCCCGCCCCCGCGTCGTGATCGCCGAGGATGAGGCGATCATCCGCCTCGACCTGCGGGAGCTGCTCGAAGAAGAGGGCTACGCGGTGGTGGGCGAGACCGGGCGGGGCGACGAGGCGATCGATCTGGTCCGGGAGCTGGTCCCCGATCTCGTCATCCTCGACGTGAAGATGCCGGGCCTCGACGGGCTCTCGGCGGCCCGGCACATCGCCAGTCAGCGTCTCGCCGCGGTCCTGATTCTCACCGCGTTCTCGCAGCGGGACCTGATCGAACAGGCCCGCGACGCGGGCGCGTTGGCGTACCTGGTGAAGCCGTTCCAGAAGAGCGAGCTGATCCCGGCGATCGAGCTGGCGATGGCCCGCCATTCGGAGCTGACCTCGTTGGAACGTCACGTCGATGACCTCGAGCAGCGGCTCGAGGCCCGCAAGCTCATCGATCGCGCGAAAGGTCGGCTGATGAGCGACTACGGGCACGATGAGCAGACGGCGTGGCGGTTCATTCAAACCCGGGCGATGAACGAGCGGGTCAAGATCGCCGAGATCGCCCGCCGCGTCATCGACGGCGAGCTCAGCCCGTAGCCGGGTTCGGGCTCGGGAGTCCCGGACCCGAGCCGATTGTGGTTCCAAGGGCCGGGCCTACCATCGGGTCGTGCCGAAGCTGCTCCTGATCGATGGCCACTCGCTGGCCTACCGGGCCTTCTACGCGCTGCCCACCGACCTGGCCACGAAGGCCGGGACGATCACCAACGCGGTGTACGGCTTCACCTCGATGCTCGTCAAGGTGCTGACCGACGAGCAACCGGACTTCATCGTTGTCGCGTTCGACACCGGGGCGCCCACCTTCCGTGACGCGATGGACGCCGAGTACAAGGCCGGTCGCAAGGAGACCCCGGCGGTGTTTTCGGCCCAGCTGCCCCTGATCCGCGAGGTGCTCGACACGTTGCAGATCCCGGTCCTCACCAAGGAAGGCGTCGAGGCCGACGACGTGATCGCCACGCTCGCCACCGAAGCCGACCAGGCGGGACTCGACGTCATCGTCGTCACCGGTGACCGCGACACGTTCCAGCTCGTACACGACCCGCACGTCAAGGTGCTGTACAACAAGCGGGGCGTCTCGGACTATGCGCTCTATGACGAAGCCGGGATCGTGGAACGCACCGGTGGTGTCACCCCGGAGCAGTACCCGGACTACGCCGCGCTGCGTGGTGACACGAGCGACAACCTCCCCGGCGTGCCAGGCATCGGGGAGAAGACGGCGGCGAAGCTCATCACGACCTACCAGTCACTCGACGGGATCTTGGAGCACCTCGAGGAGCTCCAGCCGAGGGTGCGCCAGAACCTCGGCGACATGCGCGAACGGGTCCTGTTGAACCGTGAGATGTCGGTGCTTCGACGCGACGTCGACGTCGGCGTCGAGGTGACCGAGCTGCGCCAAGCGACCTTCGACCGGGAGCAGGCCCGAGTCCTCTTCGACCAGCTCGAGTTCCGGACCCTCTGGACCCGGCTGCTCGAAGCCCTCGGTGACACCGCGATCGAAGCCGAGGCTGACACCCTCGAAGCCGACGTGGAGGTCCTCGCCGATGCCGCCGCGGCGGCA
>DAIPLE010000069.1:0-9853 GCA_036769425.1 Actinomycetota bacterium | reverse complement strand
GACCGAGAGGGCGTCTCGCGCCGGGAGCGCCGGGAGGCGGCGCTGGGTTCGGGGCGGTGAGTCCGCCCCCAGACGTCGGGGCTAGGCCGGGACGGCCTCGAGTCCCGGGAGGAACGGCTCCCAGGCGGGGTCGAGGGATCCGGCGGTGGCGACGAGCCAGAGGCTGGTGTGGGGTGCGACGGGGTTGCGGCGGAGCCGGAGTCCGGCTTCGGCGAGGGTGCGGTCCTCCTTGCGGGCGTTGCAGGACCGGCACGAGGCCACCACGTTCTCCCAGGCGTGCTCGCCGCCTCTCGAGCGGGGGACGATGTGGTCGATGTTCTCGGCGGCGTGGCTGCAGTACTGGCAGCGGTGCCCGTCACGGGCGAAGACGGCGCGCCGGGAGAGCGGCACCCGGTTTCGGTACGGGACCCGGACGAAGTGCACCAGTCGGATCACCGAGGGCACCGCCATGACCGTCCGCTCAGAATGCAGCTCGGCGCCGTTTCGAGCCACGATCTCGGCCTTGTCCTTCAGGACCAGGACGACCGCCCGTCGCACCGAGACGACGCACAGAGGCTCGAAGCTGGCGTTGAGCAGCAGGGCTCTCCCCAAGCCTCGTGACCTCCTGGTGCCCGCGCTGGGGTGGCGAGTCGGCCCGGAGTTTACCGGTGCGGCTTGGCCTGCCCCGGCGAACGGTCAGCGTCGACCGGTGCCCGCTCGATCGTGGGCTCGGCACCAACCCAGATACGCGACGAGATCCCGAGGATCGGGAGGCAGGTCGGGCGCGCCGTATTGGGTCTCGAGCCGGAACCGGAGGTACGCACGGTCGGGGATCGGGAGGAACGGGGGGTGACGCCACCAGGACGGGCGGGCGAGGCGGCACGCCTGCCGGAGCGCAGTCGGCCACAGTGACGGTCGTCGGCCGACGGCCAGGGCGGACCGCACCCAGCTGGGGCCGTTCCGCTCGCGCACGCTGCGACCGTATCGGCCGACATGAGCGAGGCTGCTGGTAGCGTGCGCGCGGCTCGGGAGGGAGCTTGGCACAACCCGTTGCCGCACGACGCGTCGACGTCGCGGCGCTGTTCGAGGCGTTGGCGCGAAACGTCGAACGCGTGATCCAGGGCAAGCGCGACCAAGTGCATCTGGCACTGGTCTGCTTGTTCGCGGAAGGCCATCTCCTGATCGAGGACGTGCCCGGGGTCGGGAAGACGTCACTCGCCAAAGCGCTCGCCCGCTCGATCGCCGGCTCGGTGCATCGGATCCAGTTCACCCCTGACCTCTTGCCCTCGGACGTCATCGGCGTCTCGGTATGGAATCGGGCGACCAGCCAGTTCGAGTTTCGACCCGGCGGAGTGTTCGCCCACGTCCTCCTCGGTGACGAGATCAACCGGGCGTCACCCAAGACCCAATCCGCGCTGCTGGAGGCGATGGAGGAACGCCAGGTCACCGTCGACGCCCACACCTGGGCGCTCCCCCGGCCGTTCTTGGTCATCGCGACCCAGAACCCAGTCGAGCTCGAAGGCACCTATCCCCTCCCCGAGGCCCAACTCGACCGGTTCCTGATGCGACTGCCGATGGGCTACCCGGACCGTGACGCCGAGATGGCCATTCTCGAGACCCACGGTGCCGGGTTCGTCGGCCCCGACGACCTCGAGCCGGTCGCCACCGCGGACGACGTTGCCGCCGCGGCGGATGTGATCACCACGATCCATGTCGCCCCGGCGTTACGGGCGTACATCGTGGACCTGGTCGACGAGACCCGACACGATCCTGACCTCGCGCTCGGTGTCAGTCCCCGCGGTGCGCTCGCCTTGCAGCGCGGTGCGCGCGCAATGGCGGCCGGCGCGGGACGCGACTACGTGATCCCCGATGACGTCAAGACGCTCGCCGCGGCCGTCCTCACCCACCGGATGATCGTCACCCCGGAAGCCGAGCTGCGCGGCGTCACGCCCGAGGACGTCCTGGACCGGATCGTGACCCGCCTGCCGGTCCCCGGCGCGTCGGGCTGACCGCGGTGGCTCGCGAGGCACGAGTCGGCGCCGCTGAGCTCACCCGCCGGGGGTGGACGCTTACCGGTGCAGCGGGCGGCCTCCTCATCGGCAGCCGCCTGGTCGCACCCGATCCGCTCGCCGCGCTGGCGCTCGGCGCAGGACTGCTCCTCGGCTTCGGGTTCCTCTGGGTGGCGAGCCACCGCGTGGCCCTGACGCTCGAGCGTTCCGTGTACCCGACGCGCCCCACCGTGGGCGGTGAAGCTCGCGTGGTGTTGCACGGCCAGACCACCCGAGCCAGCCCGTGGCTGAACGTCACCGAGAGCGTCGACTCCGGTCGTCGCGCGGCACGGTTCACGGTCGTGCCCCTCGCGGCCGGCACGCCGGTCGAAGCCGGCTACCGGATACCGACCGGGCACCGCGGCCGCCACGTCGTCGGCCCGACGCTCGTCACGGTCACGGATCCGTGCGGGCTGGTGCGCCGCACATGGCCGGTCGGCGGCACCGCCGAGATCATCATCCGACCTCGCGTCCACGACCTCGTCCCTCCTCTTCGAGGCGGTGGCGGCGAGCCCGACGAGCGGGCCGCAGGCCCGCGCGTTCCGGTCGTCGAGGCGTTCGGCGAGTTCCTCGCACTGCGGGAGTACGAGTCGGGTGACGACCCGCGGCGGGTGCACTGGCCATCGAGCGCGCGTCGTGGAGAGCTGCTGGTCCGCGTCGACGAGGCGGCCGCTCCGGGCCGGGCCGTGATCCTGCTCGACACCCGCGAGGCGGTCCACGACACCGCGTCGTTCGAGCGGGCGATCGAGATCGCGGCGTCGATCGCGACGAGCCTTCACCACACCCAGCAGCCGATCGAAGTCGTGACCGCGGCCGGAGACACGTTCCAACGGCCCGGCGTGAACGCGCTGGGCTGGGTCCTCGACAGCCTGGCGGTGGCCGAGCCGGACCCAACGGACCTCCTCCGCCCGGTCACGGCAGTGCTCCGCAACCGGCTCGGGGTCGGTGCCGTCATCGTCGTCACCGGAACGCCGGACGTCGCGGTCGTCGACGCCGCGGCCGCGTTGCGAGGGCGGCGGATCGTCACGATCGTCGCGACCGCTCCGAACCAGATCCCGACCGGGAGCATCCGAGTCGTCAACGCTTCAACGGAGCACTTCGTCCACGAGTGGAACCGCACGGTGCGAGCCCGTACCCGATGGCAACCCGCGAACTCCCGGTTTCGGTCGCGCTCGCCGCGCTGAGCGCGACGGTCGCGCTCGCGTTTGGCGCCGTCTTCACGTCGGGCGCCTACGTCGGCCCGTTGGTTGGCGCCGCGCTCCTCCCCCACGCGATCGGCTGGATCACCCGCCGATGGACGCGATCGGGAACACGCGGCGCGGCGATCGCCGCGGTCGGGCTCGTGGTGTACACGGTGGGCCTGATCGGGGCACCGGGACCCGCGACCGCCTCGCGGCTGGTTGACCGCCTGCAGTCCGGGTGGACCGTGGTTGAGCACGGCACGGTCCCGATCCCAGCGACGAGCGGGACGGTGCTCCTCGCGGTCCTCGTGGTGTGGCTGGTGGCGAGCCTCACCGACACCCTGGCGTTCCGGCATCGGATGTCCGTCGGCGCGCTCGCCCCCGCCATGATGACCGTCATCGGCGTCCGAGCGTGGTCCACCCGCGGTTGGGTGCCGAGCACGGTCGGGTTCGGCGTCGCCGCGGTCGTGTTTCTCGCCTTGCAGCACCAGGTGCTCCTCGGCCAGAGCCGCACCCCGGTCGGCCAGACCGCCGGTGGCTATGTGCCTCGCCTGCTGGTCACCGCCTTCATCACCGGCGTGGCCGCGGTGCTCATCGGCGCCGCGGTCGCCCCCGCCCTGCCGGGCGGTGGCTACCCGATCTTCCGCGACCTCGGGTCCGGCATCGGCGGCAGCTATCAAGCGAAGACCCCGCCTGAGGTCAGCCTCGGAGCCGCGCTCCAAAGAGGCGCACGCCAGGAGCTCTTCACCGTCCGGGCGTCGCAGCCCGCGTACTGGCGTCAGACCGCGCTCGACACCTATAGCGACGTGGCCGGTGGCCAGTGGACCCTGACCGCGAGCGGCAACGGCGCCGTCGGCCAGAACCTGCCGGGACCGGCGCCGACCGGCGCGCTGCACCAGACGTACCGCATCGGTCCCTTGGGTGAGCGGTGGATGCCGGCGGCGTTCGAACCAGTGGCGGTCAGCCGGTCGGGCACCCTCGTCGTGCGGGCCTCGGCAACGCTCGTGACGTCACAGCCTTCGGTCGACGGTTTGACGTACACCGTCGACTCGCGCCTCGCTGAGGCTGCGACACCGGCGCAGCGGGCCGCGACCGCAGCCCCCGTCCCGCCGTCCCTGCGCCGCTACGTCGCCCTCCCCACCAGCGTGCCCGCCGACGTGCGCGCGAAGACGAAGCAAATCACTCAGGGCCTCACCAACCCGTACGACCAGGCGGCGGCACTGCGTTCCTTCTTCCGCGACGGATCGTTCGCCTATGACTTGAACGTGGTCCTCGCCGACGACGGGAGCGCCATGTCACGCTTCCTCCGCGACCGTCGCGGGTTCTGCGTGCAGTTCGCAACCACCTACGCCGTGATGGCGCGACTCGCCGGGATCCCCGCCCGCGTCGCGATCGGGTTCACCCCGGGCACCCGCGACGCCAAGGGCACCTATCACGTGACCAACTACGACAGTCACGCGTGGCCCGAAGTATGGCTGGCCGGTCTGGGCTGGACCGACCAGTTCGATCCCACGCCCGCGACCTCGCAGCCGGGCGCGAGCCACCTCCCCGGCGAGCCCCCGAACGTGGGTGCGTCGACGCCGCGGTTCGCGCCGGTACCGACGACGGCACCCGCGGCCACGACGCCTCCGCCTTCCGGGACACCGAATGGGAGCGGCGCGGGTTCGCCACCGGTGTCGCCGGGCCGGGGCGTCACGGTCACGCGCAGCCCGACGGGGGGTGGAGTCTCGGCCGTCGGTGGCGTTCTCCTGATCGCCGCGCTGGTGTTCGTCGGGGGCGCCTTGACCGCGGCGGTGCTCGTCGCCCGGAAGCGTCGCCGACGCACCCGCCGCCGCTCCGGGTCCGACGCGGCCGCACTGATCGCCGGCGCGTGGGCCGAGGTCGTCGACGAGCTTCGCGAGGCCGGCGTGGGATGGCCGGTGTCCCTCACGCCCCTCGAGCTCGCCTCGGGTATCCGGGGCCGGATCGATGGGGGGATCGCGCCCCCGCTGACGTCGCTGGCCCGGAGCTACACCGCCGCGCGCTACGGCGAGGTCTCGCCACCATCGGGTTCCGGTGAGGCGGCGTGGCGCGACGCGGACGCGGTCTTGCGCGCGCTGGAGGCCAGCCTCGACCTGCGGACCCGGTTACGGGCCCAGTTCGCGACGCGCCCGTCGGGTCAGCCGGACCCGGCGGGGTGGTCGCTGCCGCGGAGGCGGTCCACGAAGGTCTGACGGTCCTGGGAAAACGCCCGGACCTCGGCGTCGACGTCGGCGGCCATCTGGTCGACCGCGACGAACAGGGCGAGCTGGCCGTGGCGCAGCGCGTCGAGGATCTGGCCGTCGTCGCGGCAGGCCCAGACGTGGTCCCCGTCGGTCACCATCCGGAGGCCGGCGATGTCGTCTCCCGCGTCGATGACTGCTGCCACCGCCCGCCGGATCCGGGCGAGGGGCAGGCCGGCGTCGAGGAGGGAGCGGACCATGCGTAAGGCCACGAGGTCGCGGAAGGAGTACGGGCCGTCGGACGCGTCGGGATGGGCGACGATGAGCCCGCAGCGCTGCCAGTAGTCGAGCTGGGAGGGTGAGCAGCCAGAGAGACGCGCCGCCTGGGCGGCGCTGAAGCCCATCCGGTCGGTCAGACGGTCAGGAGGCGTCGTCGTCGCGATGCCAGCGCTCGCGCCACCGGCGGCCGGCGTCGCCGAAGACGCCCTTGAGGGCGCCGCCGCGAAGGGATCCGGTCAGGCTCTCGAGGCCCGCCCGCCCCATCTTGCGGATGTTGCGTTCGATGACGAGCAGGCAGAACAGCATGATCAAGAAGCCGACGACACCGAGCGCGAGAACGCTGGTAAACGTCGTGATCAAGAGGATGAGGCCGGCAACGAACCCGGCGACGGCCCATTTGATCATCCGTGCCGCGTGGCGGTACAGGGTGGTGTCGGAAACCTGTTGCACCAGCTTCGGGTCGGTGACCGAGAGGTTGTCCTCGATCTCCTTGAGGATCCGGTGCTCGTCTTCGGAAAGCGGCATGGCGCTGGGCGGAGCTCCTCTGTGCGGGGTCCGGCTCGGGCCCCGGGGCCATCAGTTGGGCGGGCGCCACATCCTCGCGCAGCCCCCCTCCTCGCTCAACGCGGTGGCGGCGTGATTGCTTCCCCGCCGGCCGCGGCGGACCGGTAGGCGGCGTCCACGACCCGGTGCGCGGCTAGCGCGGTCGCCGCGTCCGGGAACCCGGTCGCGGCGGTGCCGTCAGCGGCGAGCGCGTCGAGGAACGACTTCGTCGCCGGCGCGTACTCCCCCACCATGCGGGTCAGGGCGGGCGGGACGGCCAACTCGCCGACCCAACGTGGCGGCTCAGGCTCGATGATCTCGGACCGATCCGAGCTCTCGACATGGAGGGGTCCCATGTGATCGTCGTCGAGCCACACGAGCGCGTCGTCGCAGAACACCTCGACTCGTCGCGTCGAGCCTCGGCTGAGGATCTGGTGCCAGACGCTGGTGAGGGTCGCGATGGTCTCGTCGGCGAACGTGAGGGTCAGCGCCGCGACATCGTCGATCCCGGGATGCTGGTACCGGGAGGCGACGGCAGCCCGCACGGTCGTCGGGTCTCCGAGCAGCCAGCGAAGAACGTCGACGTCGTGGATGGAGTGCTCGAAGAGGGTCCCGCCGCCGGCACGCGCGACGTCGGCTCGCCATTCGGACGCGTAGACCCCTTGGACTGGGAAGTACTGATCGTCGCGGAAGACGACGGCGAGCGGGCGTCCGTGCCGGCCAGCGGTCACCTCGTCGACGAGGGACTGGAAGACCGGCGCGTGGCGCAGGACCAGGCCGACCTGGTGCGGGACGGTCGATAGGAGCCGGGCGACGGCTTCGCACTCGGGGAGGGTGAGCGCGAGGGGCTTCTCGCAGAAGATGGCCAACCCGCGGGCGGCGGCGGCCGCCACGACGTCGTGGTGGGCGGCAGTCCAGGTGCAGACCCACACGGCATCGACCTGGCCGAGCACCGCGTCGACATCGGCACAGGCGACCGCGCCGTGGGCGAGCGCGAAGGTGGCGGCGCGTTCGGGGACAACGTCGTACGTGGCGGTGACGCGGGCATCGACCAGGCCGTGCTTGATCAGCTGGTGGAGCGTGTACGAGTGGATGAAGCCGATGTGGCCGCAGCCAATGATCCCGACGCGGACCGTCACGGCCGGGTCCGTTCGGGGCCGACCGGTGCTCGCGGGGCGCGGGTCACGGCGTCGTCGCCGTAGCGGGCCCGGACCTCGTCGATGGTCCGCTCGAGCGAGGCGTGGCGGGAGGCGTCGGTACTGGCCCCGTGGAGCGGGAGGCGGGGCTGGACCTCGGTGATCGGCACGAGCTGCTGGGCCGAGAGACCGAGCAGGCGCAGACCGTCTCCGAGGTCGATCTCTCGCAGCAGCTCGCGTCCGACGGCGACGAGGTCCTGGGCGACGTCGGTGGCGTCGGGCAACGTCCGGGATCGGGTGATCGTCTGGAAGTCGGCGTACCGGGCCTTGAGTTGCACGGTGCGGGCGGCGATGCCTCCTTCGCGGAGGCGGGTGGCGACCCGCTCGGCGAATCGCATCAGGTCGACTTCGAGTCGGTGCCGGTCGGTGACGTCGGTCGAGAACGTCTCCTCGTGCCCGATCGACTTGGCGTGCCGTTCGGGCTCCACCGGGCGTGGGTCGTCGTTGCGCGCGAGGGAGTGCAGGTGCGAGCCGTGCGCGTCGCCGAGCGCGTGACACAGCGTGACTTCGGGGATCGCGGCGAGGTCGCCGATGGTGTGCACGCCGAGCCGTTCGAGTCGACGACGGGTGGCGGGCCCGACGCCCCAGAGCCGCCCGACGTCGAGGGGATGGAGGAACTCGAGCTCGGTCCCGGGTTCGACGATGAGAAACCCGTCGGGCTTGCCGAGGTCGCTGGCGATCTTGGCGAGGAGCTTCGTCGTGGCGAGCCCGACGGAGGCGGTGAGGCCGGTCTCGTGGCGGACCCGGGCCCGGATCTCGACGGCGATCGTTCGGGCCGGTCCGTGCAGTCGACGGGCGCCGCGGGCGTCGAGAAACGCCTCGTCGAGCGAGATCGGCTCGACGAGCGGCGTGTACGACCGCAGGATCGCCATCACGGTGCGGCTGGCGTCGGCGTACGCGTCGAAGCGGGGTGCGAGGAACACCGCGTCGGGGCAGGCGCGCCGGGCGCGGGCCATCGGCATGGCCGACTGGATTCCGAACTGGCGGGCCTCGTAGCTGGCGGCGGCGACGACACCGCGCGGGCCGAGTCCGCCGACGACGACCGGACGGCCCTGCAGGCTGGGGTCGGCGCCTTGCTCGACGGAGGCGTAGAACGCGTCGAGGTCGACGTGGAGGATGCCAGGCTCGGACGCCACGCTCACCCAGTCATCGGCAGGGTGCGCTCCACCGACAGCTCCTCGCGTCGGCTGCCGCGCACCTCGTAGGCGTAGCCACGGGCCGCGTCCGGGCCCCACCGTTCCGCGAGCCAGTCCACGAGCGGCTCACGCACCCACGGTGCGCCGTCGGCGAGGCGGGCGAGGCAGCCCGGCGTCGCGATGAACTCGGCCTCGACGACGATTCCGTCGGGGTCGGCGACGCGCAGCTCGCCCTCGAACTCGAGGGCCCGGTGCACCTCGACGCGGAGCTGCCAGTCCATGTCGCGGGCGACGGCGTGCACCTCGTACAGCGGACCTTCCCAGGCGCTGACGCGCAGGCCGGTCTCCTCGTAGACCTCTCGGGTGAGACCGTCGAGCAGCGACGCGTCGGCAGCGTCGATCACGCCGCCGGGTGTCGTCCAGTCGGATTGGCCGCCGGGGCGTTCGTTGCGCACGAGGAGGAGCGCGCCGTCGATCTCGACGAGCGCGCCGGCGACGAGCCACTCTCGCATCGCCGAGGAGCCTACCGGCGGCCCCTGGCCGTACCATCCGGGCCGTGACCGGCGACGACGACGACCTCGACACCGGTGGTGTGCCCGCCGGCCTGCCGTCGCGCGGCGCCTATCTGCTCGCGTTCGGGAGCGTCGTGCTCGCGGGCCTGTTCGGTGGGATCATCGGATACGGGCTCATCGACGTGGGCTGCACCGGCAACTGCAACACCTCCAAGGTCGTCGGGACGCTCGCCGGGGCGCTGACCGGCGCGATCGGCGTCGGGATCGTGGCGGTGCTGGTGCTGCGGGCCATGGCGGAGTGGAAACGCCGACCGCGCGGCTGATCAGGACCCGAACGTGAGGCGCCGGAACGCCTCGGCGTAGCGAACACCGGCGGTGCGCCCCGCATCCTCGGCGCGTTCGCGGAGGAACTCGCGGAACCACTCCCCGGTCTCGGTGAGCTGGCTGGCGTGACAGAACAAGGCGTCGATCTTGCGTTCGAGCGCATCGCTGATGTCGACCCAGCAGTTCGGCTCCAGGGTGCCCGACAGGTAGACGGCCCGCACGTGGTGGGTCGGGAGGCCGCCGACGATCTGGTCCCGGAAGTAGTGGGGGTTCCCCGCGGCGGGGGCGACGGCGTCGAGCGTCGCCCAGCCCGTCACCCGATGGTCACGATGATTGAAGTACGCGTCGCCGAAGAACACCGCGGTGGGGTCGGGGCATAGCACAACTTCGGGCCGCAGGTCCCGGACGTGGCGGACGATCGCGGCTCGCAGATCCAGATCGTCGGGAAGCTCGC
>DAIPLE010000004.1:0-26090 GCA_036769425.1 Actinomycetota bacterium | reverse complement strand
CCGCTGTCGATTGTCGGCGGGCTGGCGTTCCTCTTGCTCTGCGCCATCAGCTCCGGTGACACCGGTCGCTCGCTGCTCCTTCTGGCGTGGCCCGCGTTGTTCCTCACCCTCGGCTGGAACTTCCTCGACTACGGGCTCCACTTGACCACCGGGAGCGGCATCAGTGGCGGGTTCCTTGTCTGCGCGGTCCTCTTCATCGTGATGGGCGCGGTGCCGCTCGTCTGGCTGCTCCCTCAGCTCTGGAGGGTCATCACCGGCCGCTCCGATCCGTCCGACGCTCCCGGCGCACCGGGTCACGTCCCGCTTGTGGGTGCGACGAGCGTCCAGTTCACCCCGCCACCCTCATCGAGCCCCCCCGCCTGGGGGACCGGGACCAGCGTCCGGATGGCCTCGCCACCCGCGGCCACGGCGACGACAACGTCGGGTGCGGGCAAGGACGTGGCCGGTGAACTCGAACGGCTCGCCTCGCTGCACCGGCGGCGTGAGCTCACCGACGCCGAGTACGAGGCCGCGAAGGCTCAGGCCATCGCGAACACGGGGAAGCCAACATGACCCGCGTTGTGCTCGGTTTGACGTACCTCGCGGCGATCGCGATCGGCATCTACGGCGGGTTCCAGGTCTTCGACCTCGTCACGAAATAGGCCGACCGAGGTCGCCTCCGATCACCGGAGCGGGGACCGATGCCACACCTGGTCGTCGACGGGATGAACCTGATCGGGACCCGACCCGACGGCTGGTGGCGTGACCGCCCCGGTGCGACCCGGCGGCTCCTCGCTCGTCTCCAAGCACTCCACGGGGTCACCGGCGAACCCGTGACGGTCGTGCTCGACGGCCGACCGCTCCCCGACGTACCCGAAGGCACCCACGACGGAGTCCTGGTCCTCTACGCGCGGCGGGGCGGGCGCGACGCTGGCGACGACCGGCTCGTCGAACACTTGGGCGAGCTCGACGACCCCACCAAGGTCACGGTCGTCACGTCTGACCGCGGGCTGCAGGCCCGGGCCCACGAGCTCGGCGCGACCGTGACCGGCGCCGGGGACCTCCTGGCGCGATTGGACCGCCTCACCGAGTCGACGTGACGTCGCGTCGGTCGTCGAGTTTGCTCGTAGTCTCCTCGACGGAGCGGCCAATCCGAGGAGTTCTCCAAATGATTCTCACTGATCTTCACGTCGAACCGGCGATCTTCGCCGCCGAGACCGGATGGGTCATCAAGCCCGAAGGGGCCTGCCGCGCTGACGTCTGCGTGCCGTTGCCGAGCGACTCCCACACCACCGACGACCGCCTCGATGTGGGCGTCGTCGCGGAACGGCTTGGGATGCCGCTCGTCCACGACGAGCCGCACGGGTTTTGGGCTCTCGGACCTGAGACCCGCACCGGACGGGCGCTGACCAGCGCGCAGGCTCCACCCCTCGAGCTGCCCGACTTCGACGGCAACCCCTTTCAGCTGTCCAGCCTGCTCGGCCAGAAGGTCCTGCTCGTCGCGTGGGCATCCTGGTGAGGATGCCGCTTCGACCTGCCCGTGTGGCAGGAGCTGCGCACTCGCCTCCACCCCCAAGGTCTCGAGATCGTCACCGTCGCCCTGGACGTCGACGTCGAAGCGGCCCGACCGTTCGCCGCCGCCGCGAACCCGACGCACCCATCGCTGATCGACCAAGCCCACCGCGTGGACGAGTTGTTCGGTGTCGTCAACGTCCCGAACGGAGTCTGGATCGACGAGGACGGGATGATCGTGCGACCGGCCGAGCCGGCGTTCCCCGGACGGAACCCGATCCTCGAATCGCTGCACGAGATCGACCTCGACACGCTGCCGCCGGAGGCCGCCGAGATGCTAGGAGAGGCCCGCAAGATCAAGACCGATCCCGAGGCCTACCTGGCGATGATCCTCGACTGGGTGGAGCACGGACCGGCCAGCCGCTACGCGCTCGCGCCCGACGAGGTGCTCCGCCGGGCCCAGCCCCGACCAGCCGATGAGGCCCTCGCCGCGGCGCACTTCGAAGCCGGTGAGGAACTCCACCGGTCCGGCGAGCACGCCGCCGCGATCCCCCACTGGCGCGAAGCCCACCGTCTCTTCCCGACCAACTGGACCTACCGGCGCCAAGCCTGGGAGCTCGAAGACCCCACCCGACAAGGACACACCGTCGCCTACGACAGCTCGTGGTTCGAAGACGTCAAGAAGATCGGGGCCGAGAACTACTACCCACCGGTCATCCCCTAGGTCGGGGACCCCGTCGTGAGCGCCGCCTGATGCCACCACCGTCGGGTTCGCTGGCCGGCCGCGTCGCCATCGTCACCGGTGCGTCGCGGGGAATCGGCCGCGGCCTCGCCCTCGGTCTCGCCGCGGCGGGAGCCGCGGTTGTCTGCGCCGCTCGCAGCGAGACCGAAGCCCTCGGAGGGCTCCCGGGCACGATCCATGCGACCGCCGACGCGATCCGAGCCGAGGGTGGCGTCGCCGTCGCCCGGCGATGCGACATCGGTGTCGAACAAGACATCGTGTCCCTGATCGACGTCACCCGGTCGGAGTTCGGGCGCATCGACGTGCTGGTCAACAACGCGATGGCTCCGACCCGGGCCCCCTTCCTCGATAGCACCGCCGCCGATTGGGATGAGTCGATGCGCGTCAACGTCCGGAGCCTCTACGTCACCTGCCGGGCCGTGGTGCCAGCCATGGCCGACGGCGGCGGCGGGAGCATCATCAACGTCTCGTCCGGTGCCGCGGACCCGAACGTCACGGGCCTGCCACCCGGCTTCCTCACCTACTCCGTCGCGAAAGCCGCGCTCGAGCGGTTCAGCACCGGGCTCGCGGGCGAGGTCGCGTCGCTCGGTGTCGCGGTCAACGCCCTACGTCCCGGCGCCGTGAAGACCGAGACCGCGGTGCACGAGCTTGGCGAGGACTGGGACTGGACCGGATGGACCACCCCCGACGCGGTCGTCCCCGCGGTCGCGTTCTTGGCCGCTCAGCGCGGTGGCGGTGTCACCGGGCGTGTCCTCGAGTCGACGTTGTTCGGAACCACGTGGCCGTGACCACGACGCGCCGACACGCCGGTTGCGCGCCGGGTGCGCGGCGGCTTCGGACCCCTCTAAGGTGAGGCGTTGAGAGCGCCATCCTCGGCTCGTCAGCTGAGTACGGAGGAAACCTGCATGCCCGACATCGTGCAATGTCCGGGGTGCCACCTTCCGGTCGACATCGCGCGCCCACCTGACGTCGCGTTCCAGGTGCAACGGGGCCAGAACAACCACGGCCGAGAGGTCATCATGATCGACGTCGGGCTGGTCACGGTGCACCGCTGCACCCTCTGCGCGGACGGGGAGTGGCGCTGACCGCAGAGCTCTCGGTCCCCCGGATCCGGCGCCGACCGGCCCGGTGCGGTCACGCAGGACGCACGACGATTCGACCGATCACCTTCCGGTCCCGGAGCTGTTCCAACGCCTCCGCAACACCACTCAGATTCACCTCACGATCAACGACCGCCCGAACGTCTCCGGCGCCCAGTCGGCTCATCAGCTCGTCGTGGACCCTGCGAAGGAACTCGTGGTTGGCGTCGCCGCGGCTGTACGCCCCCATGTACACCCCCATCACGGAGTAGTTGCCGAGGAGGACCCCGTTGGCCTTGATGGTCTGGGGCTCGCCTGCCGCGAAGCCGATCAGCAACAAGCGTCCCTCCGACGCGATGCAGTGACGCGACCGCTCGAAGACCGAACCTCCCACTGGGTCGAAGATCACGTCCGCGCCCCGACCTCCGGTGAGGTCGCGCACCACTGTCTCGAAGTCCTCGTGGCGGTAGTCGATGGCCACGGACGCGCCGAGGTCGCGACAGATCGCGGTCCGCTCCGGGGAGCCGGCCGTGGCGATCACCCGGGCGCCCGCCAGCACACCGAGCTGGATCGCCGCCGATCCGGTCCCGCCGGCGCCCGCGTGGACCAGCAACGTTTCGCCAGGTTGCAGCCCCGCGCGTCGGTGCAGCCCAACGTGCGCGGTCGTGAACGCGATGTGGGTCGCGGCGGCGTCGACATCACTCACGTCGTCGCGAAGCGGGTAGAGGTTGCTGGACGCCAAGACGGCATCTTCGGCGAAACCGCCGTCCGGAAGTGCGGGCACCCCCACCACCCGCTGGTCGATCCACCCCGCGTCGACGGCGTCGCCGACGGCGATGACGGTCCCGGCGGCTTCGAGACCCGGGGTGAACGGCAGGGAGGGCTTGAGCTGGTACGAGCCCCGGACCAGCAGCAGATCCTGGAGGCCGAGCGCGGCGGCGCCGACCCGCATCGTCACCTGACCTGGGCCGGGAACGGGAACTGGGATGTCCTCCAGCGCGAGCGCCTGCGCAGGCTCGCCGTGACGGTGGACCCGCAGCGCCCGCATCTCAGTCGACGGCTGCGGTGCCGAACGCGCCGCGCCGGGTGAGGTCCGTCACCGTCTCGTCGTCGTATCCGAGGACGGTGCGGAGGACGACACCGGTGTGCTCACCGAGCGTCGGTGGCGGGGTGGTCTCGGCCTTGCGGCGCCCGTCGAAGCGGAACGGGGAGGCGAGCACGGCTTGGCGACCGAGGCCGGGGACGTCGAGCGTGGCGGTCGCCTCCCGGTAGTCGAGCTGGGGGTGGGCCAGCGCGACGTCGACCGGCTGGATTCTCGAGGCGGGGATACCGATGGTCTGTAGCGCCTCGAGCCAGGCGGGGCTCGGGCGTGACGCGAACGCCCGGCGGACCAACCGCTCGTACTCGTCGCGGTGCTCTTGGCGACGCTCGCGGGTTGCGAAGCGAGGATCGGCGACGAGTTCGGCGCAGCCCGGGACCTTCGCCAGGAGCTCGGCCAGGCGAGGCTGGAAATGCAGGCTGGTCTGTACCAGCAGGGGGACGCCGTCGCCGCCTTCCACCACGAGCGTCGTGGGTGGCGCGAGGGTGCGCTCCCGGTCCCCGACCAGCAGCCACCCGAGCAGGGCCTCGACCATGCTCACGTCCAGGTGCGTGCCCGCGTCGGTGCGCTGTCGGGCAACAAGGGCGGCGAGCACGCCCTGCGCGGCTGTCGCGCCGGCGACGAGATCGGCGATCGGAACTGGGATGGGCAGACCGAACTCGTCCTGCTCGCCGGTGAGCTCGAGCACTCCGCTGAAGGCCTGCACCGCGCCGTCGGTGGCCGGCAGCTGCGAGTACGGACCATCGGGACCGAAGCCGGTGATCGTGCAGTACACGAGACGCGGGTTGAAGGGTCGAACGTCGTCGTAGGTGACGCCCAGCCGCGCGGTGACGCCGGGGCGGTAGTTCTCGAGCAACACATCCGACACTCCGACGAGGTCGTGCAGCACCGCCCGGCCGGCGTCGGTCTTGAGGTCGAGGACGATGCTGCGCCGATCCCGGTGCAGGGCGACGTAGAACGCCGACGGGGGATCACCGCGGAACATCGCCGTGCCCGCCCGGGTCGGGTCACCTCGCGGTGACTCGACGCGGATCACGTCGGCACCCAGGTCAGCGAGGGTCCGCGCCGCGACTGGACCCGAGAGGAACGTGGTCAGGTCCAGGACTCGGGTCCCGGCCAATGGCTCCTCGGCGGACACCGCCGCGCTCACGCTCGCCGTCATTGACGGAGTCTCACCCGCGTCGTCGACCCCCGCCACACGACACCGACCCGGGGCTGGCGGCCAGGGCACCTGCATGCTCGGGCCGGTCGCACGGTGACCGTCGGCGGCGCCGGCCGCGACCCGGTGGGTCGATCCCGACGGGCGACGCCACCGAGTGCCGGTGGGTCAAGATGGCGGATGTGGCACCCCGCGATCGGCTCCGTGTCGCCGCCTGCCAGATGACCGCGACCGAGAACAAGGATCACAACCGAGACGTCGCGGAACGCCTGGTGCGGGCGGCGCACGCCGACGGCGCCGAGTACGTGTTGCTACCCGAGATGTGGAACGTCATGGGTCACGCCGACACGCTCGACGCCGGCGCCGAGCCGCTCGACGGCCCGACCGACGCGTGGGCCGCCGCCCTCGCGGGTTCGCTCGGGATCTGGTTCCACGCCGGCAGCATCACCGAGCGTGTCGATGAGGCCTCGAAGCACTGCAACACCTCGTGCCTCTACTCCCCGGAGGGAACGCGCGTCGCGGTCTATCGAAAGATCCACCTCTTCGACAACGAGCTACCGGGAGCCGCCTACCACGAATCGGCCACCGTGACGCCGGGGGACACGATCGTGACCGCCGCGGTCGCGGACGTGACGCTCGGGCTGTCGATCTGCTTCGATATCCGGTTCCCTGAGCTGTTCCGGATCCTCGCGTTGCGGGGAGCGGACCTGATCGGCCTGCCCATGGCGTTCATGCTCATGACCGGAAAGGACCACATGGAGCCCCTCGCGCGGGCCCACGCCATCACGAACCAGGTGTTCATGGTGGTCGCCGACCAGCTCGGTGGCGTCGCCCCCGACCTCCAATTCCGTGGCCGGTCGATGATCATCGACCCGTGGGGAATCGTCCTCGCCCAGGCCCCCGACACCGAGACGCACATCGTCGCTGACCTCGACCTCAAAGCGCAGCGGTCGATGCGGGCCGCGTTGCCGGCCCTCGCCGACCGGCGGCCTTCGACCTACCGCTGGCCCGACACCGCCGACCAGCAACGGTGAACGGCTCAAGGCGCGTCATGAACGGCGAATGCGATCGGCGAGCGCGAACCGGTGGTGCCACATCGGGACGAGAGACGTGAACGCGGCCGAGATCGACGCCCTGCTCGAGGTGGTGACACGGGACGAACGTCCCCGAACCACCCCCGACGAGCGGATCACCGCCTTGGAGGACCGACGGGCGATCCGTGACCTCATCATGGTCTACGGCTACCTCTGCGATGCCCGCCGCTGGGACGATCTCCTCGCGCTCTACACCGACGACATCGAACGGGTGCTCGCCGGCAGCCTCACCGAGCGAGTGCAAGGCAAAGCGACGCTGCGCGAGAAGCTGGTGGCCCCGACCCTGGAGCGCACCGACGGTGACGGCGCGGCCCCGCCACCCGAGTACCTCGTCACCCTCGGACTCCGCCACCTCATGGCGAGCGACGTGATCCGACTCTCCGACGACGGGACCACCGCGACGGCCGCGGTTCAGTACACGATGGTCGCCACCGCCGAGGACGAGCGCGGGTTCCGTCGTGGTTCCCACGAAGGCTCGTACGTGTTCGATTTCCGCAAGGAAGCCGGCGTCTGGCGCTTCTCCCGCCAGCTCGTCACCAGCGACAACGCGCACAATCCCATGTTCCAGCGCGAGTTGACGTGAGTCGCGTGCGGCCCCGGTGAGCGACGGCACGGCGGGACGTTTCGATGGCCGGGTGGCGATGGTCACGGGAGCCGGAGCAGGGATCGGTCGGGCCACCGTCATTCGCCTCGCGGCTGACGGTGCCGCGGTCGTGGTCAACGATGTTCGCGAGGACCTGGCGGCCGACACCGTCGCGGTGGTCACCGCCGCCGGCGGTCGCGCTGTGCTCGCCCCGGGGGACGTGACCGTCGGCGCGGACGTGGACGCGATCGTGGCCCGGGCCCACGATGCCGTGGGTCCGGTCGACATGCTGGTCAACAACGTGGGCGGCGCGCCCGCCGGCGTCGCATGGCGGGAGCTGCGCGAGACCTCCATCGAGGACTTCTACGCGTTCGTGGCCCTCAATCTGGGGTCGGCGTTCATCTGCTCCCGGGCGGTGGTCGGTGGGATGGTCGAGCGCGGGTACGGCAAGATCGTCTGCGTCAACTCCATCTCCGCGGTGTTCGGTCAGCGGGCCGGCGTCGGATACGCGTCGGCGAAGGCCGGTCTCAGCGGGTTCGTAGGGTCCCTCGCGAAAGAGGTGGCCACGGCCGGTGTGAACGTCAACGCGGTGTTAATCGGCAATGCGCCCCACCCGTCCCGAACACCCGAGCGGGAGGCCGTCCTCAACCAGTGGAACCACTTCGGGCGCCACGGGCGCCACGAAGAGTTCGCCGGCACGATCGCGTTCTTGGTGTCCGAGGACGCGACGTACCTCTCGGGTTCCACGGTCGTCGTCGACGGCGGAACTCTGCGATTCGCGCTGCTATGAGACCGATGCGGGACCTCGTGACCACGGCGGCGCGCCGCGATGACTTCGTGCGCCGGGGGGTCTGGGATGACGCGACGCTCGCCGGTCGGGTCGCTGACCTGGCGGCGTCACGAGCAGAGGCAGTCGCGGTGGTCGATGAAGACGGCGAGCGGCGCCGGACCTACGCCGAGCTCGCGGGCGAGGCCGGGCTTCTCTCGGCGCGGTTGCGAGAACGCGGCGTAGCGGCCGGAGATGTGGTGTCGGTCCAACTTCCGAACTGGTACGAGTCTGCGGTCGTCGCGGTGGCGATCCAGTCCATCGGGGCGGTGATCAACCCGCTGCTGCCGAACTACCGGGCTCGTGAGCTGACGCACGTGTTCAGCACCGCGCAACCGGCGGCGATCGTCACCCCGGGGGAATATCGGGGGTTCGATCATCGCCGCCTCGTCGCCGACGTGGCGGCAGCGACTGGTGTGCGACCGTTGCACATCGTCTCGCGGGCCGCGATCGGCGACGGTGGCGACGCGACCCTGGAGGACCTGCTCGACGGTCCGGCCGTCTCCCTCGACGCTTCAACCGTGAACGCTGAGGCCGTCTCGGAGCTGATCTTCACGTCGGGCACCGAGGCCAGTCCGAAGGCGATCATGCACACCGAGCAGACCACGAACTTCAGTGTGCGAGTCGCGTTCGACGACCTGGACCTCGGCTCGGACGATGTCGTCTGGATGCCGTCCCCGGTTGGTCACTCGACCGGTTTCAACTACGGGCTCCGGTTCGCCCTGTACCACGGGCTCCCCCTCATCCTCCAAGACCGGTGGGACGCCACCGCCGCGGTCGACCTCATCGAACGCGAAGGCGCCAGCTACACGCTGGCCGCGACGACGTTTCTCCAAGACCTCGTCGAGGAAGCCGACCGTCAGCACCTCCGACTTCCCCGGCTGCGTTGCTTCGGTTGCGGCGGCGCACCGGTGCCGGCCGAGCTGGTTCGGGCCGCAGCCGAGGTGGGGATCGGGGTCCTGCGGCTCTATGGGTCCACCGAGGTCCTGGTCGGTACGTGGAACCGGCCCGACAGCCCGTTCGAACAGCGACTCCATACCGACGGTGTCCCGATGACCGACGTCGAGGTCGAAACCCGGGATGGCGACGGGCGCCCCTGCAGCGGAGAGCCCGGGGAGATCTTCGTGCGAGGTCCCAACACCTGCATCGGCTTCTACGCCGACCCCGACCGCACCGCCGCCACGTTCGACACTGACGGCTGGGTGCGAAGCGGAGACCTCGGCGTCGTGAACCCCCACCGCGCGCTCAGCGTCACCGGGAGAAAGAAGGAGATCATCATCCGGGGGGGAATCAACATCGCGCCCCGCGAGATCGAGGAGCTCATCGTCGCCTGGCCCGAGGTCGAGCGAGCCGCCGTCGTCGGTCTCCCCGACCCGCGCCTGGGAGAGCGAAGCTGCGCCTGTGTGGTGCTCCGATCCGGCCAGGCCCTGACCTTCGAGCTCATGGTGGAGCGGCTGCGCGAAGCCGGGCTGGCGGCGTTCAAGCTTCCCGAACAGCTCGAGATCCTCGACGCGCTGCCGACCACAGCCTCCGGGAAGGTGCAGAAGCACGAGATCGTCCGCCGGATCGCTCAACCGGCCGCGGCGGGATCATCGTGACGCGACCGTCAGGCGACCCCAACCCGCCGGTTCGCGTCGAGCTTCGCTCGCTTGAGGGCGCCGATTCGAACGCGGCGATCGTCTCGCTCAACCGGCCCGAGACGCTCAACGCGATCGACCGCAGCATGCTCGACGCCTTCGCCGAGGTCATCACGACCGTCGATGGCAACCCGACGGTCCGAGCCATGCTGATCACCGGCACCGGTCGGGCGTTCAGCGCCGGTGGTGACCTCAAGCAGTACCTCATCCTCCAGCGCGACCCGGTTGCGTTCCCGAGGTTCGTCGCTGATCTCCATACGACGTTCGCCCGGCTACGCCACTTGAGGATCCCCGTGATCGCGCTGATCAATGGTGTCACCGCGGCCGGTGGGCTCGAGCTGGTGCTCAACTGCGACTTCGCCGTGATCGCCCGGTCGGCCCGAATTGGTGACGCGCACCTCAACTTCGGGCAGATGGGGGGAGGAGGTGTGCTCACGCTCCTTCCGCGGGCGGTCGGTCGGGCTCGCGCCAACGAGCTGATCTTCAGCGGACGCTTCCTCGACGCCACCGAGGCCGTCGACTGGGGGCTCGCGTCGCGGTGTGTCGACGACGACGTCCTCTTGGACACCGGCGTCGATCTCGCCGCCGGGATCGCCGAGAAGAGCCCGTTGGCAGTCGCCAACGCCAAGCAGGTCTTGCACTCGGTGTGGTCGGCGGGCACCAGCGTCGAAGCCGGACTCCGAGTCGAACGAGAGCGCAACGACGTGTACTGCCTCACTTCACACGACGCACGCGAGGGCCTCGAGGCGTTCAGCGAAAAGCGCCGTCCCCGCTTCGAAGGCCGATGACGACCTTCGACTCGGTGTCGCCCGAAGAGATGGTCGTCGCCCCGCCGGTCGCCGACGTGGACAGCCAGTTCTACTGGGACGGCCTGCGGGCCCGGCGCCTCCTCGTGCAGCGCTGCGCCGAGTGTGAGCGCCACCGGTTCCCGCCGATGCCGGCGTGCCCGAGCTGCGCCGCTCCCGGCGGCGAGGCGGTGGAACTCGAGCCCCGGGGGACGATCTACTCCTGGATCGTCGTCCACCAGGCCTTCGCGCCGGCGTTTCGCGGCGAGGTCCCATACGTGATCGCCGTGGTCGAGCTCGCCGAAGGCTGCCGGCTCCTGACGCGCCTCGAGCATCAGGAGCCCATCGAGGCCGGACAGACGGTCGTCGGCCACTACCACGACCACGGGTCGTGGACCGAGCTGCGCTTCGGGGTCGAAGCGTGACGCCCCGCGCCGCTCAGGCCGCCATCGCCGGAGTGGGGTACACGCCCTTCACAAGACGCTCGGGCCGCAGCGTCCTCGACCAGGCGTTGGAGGCATGTCGAAACGCGGTGGCCGACGCCGGGATCGAAACCGCCCAGGTCGACGGGATCGCCAGCTTCATGCTCATGCATGACTCGGTGCCCGCGGTCGCGGTTGCCACGGGGCTGGCGCTCCCCGGCCTCCGGTACGGGCTCGACGCCCAGCTCGGAGGCCAGGCGCCGTGCTACCTCGTCGGAGAGGCCGCCACCGCGATCAACGCCGGCCACGCCGACCACGTCCTCGTCTTCCGGGCCCTCAACGGCCGGTCGGGCCCCCGGGTGGGAACGATGCCGTTCGCGGGGGCGGGCGGCCAGTACCGCTATCCCATCGGGTATGACGCGTACCTCATGTACGTCGCGATGTGGGCCCGCCGCTTTCTCCTCGAGACCGCCCAAGGCGAAGCGGACCTCGCCGCGGTCGCCTCGACCCAACGTCACTGGGCCGCGCAGAACGAACGGGCCCTCAAGCGCGACCCGCTCAGCGTTGCCGAGCATCTGGCGGCCCCGTTCGTGGTCGAGCCCTTCCGCGCCGACGACTGCACCGTCGAGGTTGACGGCGCGTGTGCGGTGCTGGTCACCTCACTGGAGCGGGCCCGGGACCTCCGACATCCCCCGGCGGTCGTCGCCGCCAGCGCCTACCGGGCCGGACCGCGACCCGGTCTCGACATCGGTGATCACTTGCTCTGGTCCGACTACACGCGCAACTACACGAGTCTCCTGCGCGACGAACTGTTCCATCGGGCGGAGCTCGGACCGTCCGACGTCCAGCTGGCGGAGATCTACGACTGCTTCACGAGCACCGTGCTGATGGGCCTCGAGGGACTCGGGCTATGCGAACGGGGCACCGCGGGGGCGTTTGTGCGCGCCGGAAGCACCAGTCCCGCCGGCTCGCTCCCGGTCAACACGCACGGGGGTCTCCTCGCCGAGGGCTACCTCCACGGCATGAACACGGTTACCGAAGCCGTGCTGCAAGTTCAAGGGCGTGGCGGCACTCGGCAGGTCGCGAATCACGACGTCTGCGTCGCGACATCGGGTGCCCTCATGGATGGCTCCGCACTGGTGTTGACGACCGACCGCTGATCCCGAGACGAAGCGACCGGAGGAGACACGGATGAACGGGTACGAGGAAACAGAGCTCCTGGCCGCGGTGACGCGGCGTGAACAGCCCCGTCGCACGCCCGAGGCTCAGCTCGACGCCGCCGAGGACCGCGAGACGATTCGAGATCTCATCATGCGGTACGGGTACCTCGAAGACGCCCGGCGTTGGGATGACATGCTCGCCCTATATACCGACGACATCGAACGGGTGCTCGCCGGGTCACTCGTGGAGCGGGTCCAAGGCAAGGCCGCGCTGCGAGAACGCCTCTTCCGGCCGGTGATGGTGTCGACGACCGGTCAAGCCGGCGCCGCGCCGGACGAGCTCGACCGCCTCGGGTTGCGGCACCTGATGGCCAGTGACGTCATCCGACTCTCCGATGACGGGACCCACGCCGTCGCGGCCGTGCAGTACACGATGGTGGCCACCCGCGATGACGAGCACGGGTTCCGGCGAGGCAGCCACGAGGGCTCGTACGTCTTCGAGTTCCGCAAGGAAGCCGGCACCTGGAAGTTCTGCCGTCAGGTCATCATCACCGACAACGCGCACAATCCCATGTTCCGCCGCTGAGCGATCCGCGCTGCCGACGCCGCGTCGGGGCTCAGCCGTGGTGCGGGGCCGTGCACGGCCGGTGACCGCACACGTCGATCACGACCCCGCCGGTGTGGAGGAACGCGGACTTCTGGTTGCGGGCCGCGGCCGAGTTGCGGGGATCCTCGTGAGGGTCGAATCCCCGCTGGGGCGGGAGGTCCCCGACCGGGGCCGCGGGTGTCCCGCTGTCCCAGAGCACCAGAGCTGAGCCCTGGAACGGGAATCGGGGAATGGTCGGAATGCCCCACAGGGGCTGACGATCCGGTGACCGACCCGCGGCCAGCGCCGGGCGATACGCGCGGGCGCCGATCGTCCGGGCCTCGACCTCGGTGGCGACGTTCGCGACTTGGAAGTCGCCGAACGCCTCGTGGATCAGGACCTGGTGCCGAGGAGTGCCTGGGTACGGATGATCGGTGAGATGCTGGGCGTAGCCGTTGGCCTCTCCTCGATCCCAGAGCATCTGCACGACGTCGATGGCCAGCGGACGTTCGATTGGGTCCGGGTACGCCGGGTCGAAGATCTGCTCGTAGGTGGCGAAGTCGCTGCTGCGGGGCAGGAGGGTGCTGAAGTTCATCGCTGGGACGCCGAGCACCGCTCGCTGCCAGTCGACGGCGAGTGCTGTGACTGCGCCCCCGAAGATCCCACCTTGGCTGTTCCCGTCATAGAACAGCTCCCGCCGATCGAGGACTGGTTGTCCACCGGCACCTTGGAACGCGGCGCTGGTCGCGAACCCGTCGCCGGCCTTCATCAACCGGCCGAGCAGCAGCGTGTTCAAGAAACCTTGTTGGACCCGATCGACCAGGGTCGGGAACTTCCCGAGATCCTTGAGCACCGCGGCGGCGTTGCCGAGATCCTCGTCGGACATCCCGATCCATTTCGTGGCGCAGAACACGAAGTCGTGCTCGTTGGCCATCATTTCGACGTTTTCTGCCAGGACCTCGGTGTTGCTCCCGAGCAAACCGTGCCCGTAGAGCGAAGGACGGGCGGGACGGACGGTGCCGTCGGCCCGGAGGGCGGTGTTGGGGATGATGCAGATGAAGGACGCGTTGAGCGAGCCGTTGCGCTGGGGCAGTCCGTCGGGCCCAGTGTTGAACCGGTTGCCGGCGCTGCCGTCTCCCGTCAGGTAGTTCGGAACCGTGAACGTGCCGGTGACCTCGCGGGCAATCTGGGCGTTGACGTTGTTCGCGACCTCGGTCACCTGGAAGGTCGGTGCCTGGTTGCCGAGCGACGCGAACGCCTGGTCACGGATATGGAGCATGCGCTCCGAGAGGCTGCGCTGGCTCGCGACGGTGAAGTCCCACGCCAGGTAGAGGTCTCGTCGCGCTACCCCCGCTCGGGCCAGCGTGGCGAAGAGCTCTTCGAAATGGGGGCGCCGGTGGTTCACGAGTGGATCGTCGGTGATCGTGCGGTCCCGATATGTCCGGAAGCTGGGGCCGGCCCCGATGGTCGTGCCGGTCTGGTCCTTGAGGCTTCGTAGCGCCACGACGATGTGGTGGCCTTCGGTGAAGTTGATCGCGGGTCGGACGATCAGCGTCTGCTGATCGTCTGGGGCCCGCTGGTCGAGTTCGGCCCAGTACGGGACCCTTCGGTTGGTGACCGTGTCGAGCAGGACGATCGGCGCGTCAGCGAGCAACGATCGACCGAGGTCGGTCTGTGACGCGGCCCCCGTTCGTCCGAGGTCGAGTCCGGGTACGAAGGCGAGGATCGCCGAGCCAGGGCTGAACCCGTCGTTTCGGTTCCACTCCGTCGGGTCGATCGGGACCCCGGCCGCGTTCTTCGGCATCGCCTCGACGGAGAAGTTGACTCGCCGGCCGGTGGCGGTCGAGGGGTCGCTCACGGTGAAGTAGTCATTCGGGAACGGGAGCAGGCATTGCTTCGGGTCGAGGGTGTCGCATGGCGTCGAGCCGCCCGGATCGGTGACCGCGGGCGCGTGCGGGGCACGGCTGGCGCGGTGCGCCTGAGGGGCGGACGCCGCGACGGGACCGGTCAGGACCCCCACCATCGACAGGGTCAGCGCCACCACGATGGGAACCTGTGCGCACCGCCACTTTCGAGGCATCATCGGCAGCGACGACCATGGTCGGCCAGCGCGTTGATCATGGGTTGTCCCCCGTCCCCCGTGATGCTGCGAGCTCGAGTCCGTCGGTGCGATCAGTCGGAGCGTACGAAGTAGACCGAGATCGCCGCGGCGCCGCCGTCCGGCGCCGGTCGAAAGACGATGTCGGTGACCTCGACGGCTCCGAGATCTTGGATCGCGTGCGAGACCCGATCGAGTAGTCCTGGCACGTCACCCCCGTCCGGTCCCTCAGCGGTCAGGCCGAACTGGAGGACGGTGCCGATTCCGCGTTCCGTCATGTGCTGCACGGTAGGCGCGAACTCCGATGGAATCCCGGGTCCGCGTGGGTTCGGCCTGCCGCCCTGATGAGCACGGCCCCGTGGTGGCAGGATGACCAGCGACCGGGACCGGCAAGGGGGGACGCGGATGCTTGGAACGATGCAGGACTTCCCGCTCACGATCGGGATGCTCTTTCGCCACGGCGCGACGCTGCACGGCGACAGCGTCGTGGTCACGCTCGAAGGCGATCATCGGCGGTCAGCGACCTTCGACGAGGTCGCGGATCGAGCAACCCGGCTCGCTGCCGGGCTCACCCAGCTCGGTGTGGGACGAGGGGACCGGGTCGCGACGTTCTGTTGGAACACCCAGGAGCACCTCGAGGCGTATCTCGCCGTTCCGAGCATGGGAGCGGTCCTGCACACGCTGAACATCAGGCTGTTCCCTGAGCAGCTCACCTATATCGTCGAGCACGCTGACGACCGGGTCGTGATCGTCGACGACTCCCTGGTACCGGTCCTCGCCAAGATCGCGGCGGACCTGACCACGGTGGAGCGCTACGTCGTGGTCGGCGATGGTGACGCGGCGGCGCTCGCTGAGGCCTCGCCCCAGGCGGAGATCGTGCGCTACGAGGAGTTGCTCGATTCCGGCGGCGACGAGTTCACCTGGCCCGAGATCGACGAACGAGCCGCGGCCGCGATGTGTTACACGAGCGGCACGACCGGCAACCCCAAGGGAGTGGTGTACACGCACCGGTCGACGTTCCTCCACTCCCTCGCGCTGTGCTCGGCAGGATGCCTTGGCGTCACCGAGGACGACCGGGTCCTTCCCGTCGTCCCGATGTTCCACGCCAACGCTTGGGGTCTGCCGTACGTAGCGTGGATGACGGGAGCGGATCTCCTCATGCCCGGTCGCTACCTGCAAGCGGAGCCGCTCGCGGGGCTCATCGCCGCCGAGCGAGCCACTGTCGCGGGCGCGGTCCCGAGCATCTGGTCCGACTTGCTCCGCTTCGCGGACAGCAACCCGTCCGCGGTCGATTTCTCGTCGCTTCGTCTCGTCCCCTGTGGTGGATCGGCGGTCCCGCAGGCGCTCATCGAGGCGTTCCAGGACCGGTACGGCGTCGAGATTCTGCAGGCCTGGGGCATGACGGAGACCAGCCCGGTCGCCGCGGTCGCTCATCCCCCAAAGGGAGTCGCGTTGAGCGACCCTGATGCGATCGGATGGCGGGTATGCGCCGGGCGCGCACTGCCGGGTGTCGAGCTCCGAATCGTCGGCGACCACGGGCCCGTCCCGTGGGACGACGAGACGATGGGAGAGCTTGAGGTCCGGGGACCCTGGATCACGGGGGCCTATTACCGCGAGGACAGCTCCGACAAGTTCGATGACGGCTGGTTGCGGACCGGCGACATCGGAACCATCGACGCGCGGGGGTACGTCCGGATCACCGACCGGTCCAAGGACGTCATCAAGTCCGGAGGCGAGTGGATCTCATCGGTGGAGCTGGAGAATCATCTCATGGCGCATCCGTCCGTCGCGGAGGCGTCGGTCATCGGGGTGGCCGACGCTCGCTGGGAGGAGCGTCCACTGGCCTGTGTGGTCGTCGTCGATGGTGCCGACCCCGACGCAGAGGACCTTCGCGAGTTCCTCGCGGCGCGTGTCGCGAAGTGGCAGATCCCCGAGCGTTGGGCGTTCATCCCGGAGGTCCCGAAGACCAGTGTCGGGAAGTTCGACAAGAAGGTGCTTCGCGCTCGGCACGAAGCCGGCCAGCTCGACATCGTCGAGGTCCGCTAACCCGGATTCGTCCCTGGTGCCTGGGGGCGGTCAGCGGCTCCGGCGGGCGGTCCCCGCCGCCTGGCGCGGGGCGCGGCGCGACGCGGCGCTCTTGGCCCGAGCCGTCGATCGCTTCGCGGCGGGACGGGGTCGGCGAGTCGTGGCCTTCGCTGGTGCGCGCCGCGGCGTGGCCGACGGACGCCCGGTTCGCTTCTTCGCCGGGGCGCGTGCGGTGCGGACCGGCTTGCGGGTGGCGGACTGCTTCGCGGTTTTCTTGGCGGTCGTCTTCTTCGGGGTGGCTCGGGTCGGGCGCCGACGGGCCGGTGTCGGCGTGGCGCGTGGCCGGGCACTGGGGGAGGTGGTGCCGGCTCGAGACCCAGACTCGGGCTCGGGTGGAACCGCGGCCGGGGTTGGCGGCGTCTCGACTGGCGACCCAGGCGCAGTCGTGACCGGCGGGGCCGTCTCGCGGCGTCCGGCGCGCCACGCGGCGATGGTGAGCGCACCGAGTCCGTAGAAGCACGCCAGGTACCAGACGATGAAGCCCAATCCGGGAATCAGCGCGACGAGACGCAAGATGGCGAAGCCGGCGAGGAAGGCACCGACCCGCGCCCGGGTGCGGGGGCCTCGGACCATGAGCCGACCGAGGATCAAGGCGCTGCTCGCGTAGCCGAGGGGCGCGAGGACGGTCATCGCCGCGAGGAGTCCGATCCCGAGTGGGATGCCGACGATGGTCGACACGATGGCCACACCGAGGACCGGGCCGAGGATCCCGACCAGGAGACCGGTCACGATCGACACGCCAACCCGGCGTCCGGCGAGGACCACCGCGTCCGCGCCGTGAGGGAAGACCACGACGAAGAGCAACCCCAGGATCCCGATCGACACGGTGACCGCGACCCACAAGATGATCAGGAACGCCACGAGAAACCCGGTGAAGATGCTCGTGACGTCGAGGGTCTTCACATGGCCGCGTACCGTGCCGGGGGCGGCTCGGGGGGCGTTGCTCGATGTGATGTCGCCGTGGACGCTCCCACCGGCCTGGACGGTGACTCGACCGTGCAAGGCGGTGATGTCGCCGTCGACCCGGCCGGTAATCGTGGCGTCACCGTCGACGATCAGCACGTCACCGGTCACATGACCACTGACGGTCAGGCGGCCGTGTCCGACGAAGACGTCGTCGTTGACCCGGCCCGCGATCGTTGCCGGGCCGTCCACCGACACCGCGGGTCCGTTGACCACCTCGCCGGTCGCGACCACGAGCGCACCGGAGAGGCTGATACGCCGATCATGGCTTCCGCCGCCCCCACCCTTCGCGGCTGCCGGACCGGCGGCGACGACCACGGCGAAGAGCGTCAGCGCACCGAGGAACACGAATCGACGACGCATGAGACCCCTTCAGCCCGTGGGAGGGTCGAAGCGTCGCAGGTGCCGGGGCGTCGCGCAACGCCAGCGGGAACGCCGAACCCGATTTCTGGGATCGGTTAGCGCCGGGCAGCTCGATCGTGACCGCGCTTGCGGCCACGGGTGCTCGCCGGCAGCGTGGCTTTGCGGAGACGCACGCTGGTGGGGGTGGCCTCCACGAACTCGTCAGGTGCGATGAACTCGAGCGCCTGCTCAAGGGACATCGGACGCGGGGGAACGAGTCTCACGAGTTCGTCGGCTGCCGCAGCCCGGTGGTTGGTCAGCTTCTTCTCGCGGGTCGGGTTCACGTCCATGTCGCCTGCCCGCGCGTTCTCGCCGACGATCATGCCTTCGTACACCTCAAGGCCCGGTCCGACGAACATGTGACCGCGTTCTTGGAGGCTCATCAACGCATACGCCGTGGTCTCTCCCCGCCGGTCGGCGACGAGGCTCCCGGTCGCACGGGTGCGAAGCTCGCCGAGCCACGGCTCGTAGCGCTCGAAGACGTGATGCAGGAGACCGGTTCCTCGGGTCTGGGTGAGAAACTCGGTCCGGAAGCCGACGAGGGCCCGGGCCGCGACGAGATACTCCATTCGAACCCACCCGGTGCCATGGTTGACCATCTGCTCCAGACGGCCCTTGCGGCTCGCGAGGAGTTGGGTCACGACACCGAGGTGCTCCTCGGGAACGTCGATCGCGACCCGCTCGACCGGCTCGTGGATCTCGGTGCCGACCTGGCGGACGACGACTTGCGGCTTTCCGACGGTGAGCTCAAAGCCCTCTCGGCGCATCATCTCGACGAGGACGGCGAGCTGCAGTTCGCCTCGGCCCTGGACCTCCCACGCGTCGGGGCTCTCGGTCGTGAACACGCGGAGCGACACGTTGCCGACGAGCTCGGCGTCGAGTCTTCCCTTGACGAGGCGCGCGGTGAGCTTGCTGCCCTCACGCCCTGACTGGGGGGACGTGTTGATCCCGATCGTCATCGCCAAACTGGGTTCGTCCACCCGGATGACGGGGAGGGGGCGAGGGTCGTCGGGATCGGCGAGGGTCTCGCCGATCGTCACGTCGGCGAGGCCGGCGATGGCGACGATCTCTCCCGCGCCGGCCTCGGTCGCGTCGACACGATCGAGGGCTTCGGTGACGTACAGCTCGGTGATTCGCACTGTCTCGATCGCCCCGTTGGCGCGGCACCACGCCACCGGCTCCCCGCGGCGAAGGACGCCGTGCCGTATCCGGCACAACGCCAGTCGTCCCACGTACGGGGAAGCATCGAGGTTTGTGACCAAGGCCTGGAGCGGGTGGTGCTCGTCGTACTCGGGAGCCGGGATGTGGTCGAGCAGTGACTCGAGGAGCGGCTTGAGACCGCCGTCACCGGAGGTCCCGGGCAGGACGAGATCGGGGTCGCGCGGGTCGAGCGAGGCGCGACCGGTTCGGGCGTTGCAGTACACGATGGGGAAACTGATCTGGTGTTCGTCGGCGTCGAGGTCCAAGAAGAGCTCCTCGACCTCATGGACGACCTCGGTGACCCGGGCGTCGCTTCGATCCACCTTGTTCACGACCAGGATCACCGGTAGTCGCGCCTCGAGGGCCTTGCGAAGCACGAAGCGGGTCTGGGGCAGGGGACCCTCGGCCGCATCGACGAGCAGGAGGACGCCATCGACCATCGTCAGCGCGCGTTCGACTTCGCCGCCGAAGTCGGCGTGGCCCGGCGTGTCGACGATGTTGATCTTGATTCCCGCATAGCGGATGGCGGTGTTCTTGGCCAGGATCGTGATGCCCTTCTCACGTTCCAGGTCCATCGAGTCCATGACCCGATCGGTGAGTTCCTGATGGGCGCGGAAGGCTCCGGTCTGGCGGAGCATGGCGTCGACGAGGGTGGTCTTGCCGTGATCGACGTGGGCGACAATCGCCACGTTGCGAATATCAGCGCGCGCGGGCATACAGACTTCCGAACAGAGGGTGGGGACATCCAGGATACCGCCCGGGGTGAGAGATCCGGGGGCCCGAGATCCAGGCCCGACGGGAATCGCCGGGAAGGAACGGTCGCGAGGACGGAATGCCGGCTGTCGGCGCCGATCCGACGGTCCTCGGTCGGACACCGGCCGCGACACGTGCACCGCCGGAACCGCCGCCGGGGGCGTTCAACCAGCGGACGCTCGTGTTCGAACGGCAGGTGCTCGACGGCTCCAGCGCCGCCGGGTTCGCATCGGTTCCTCGCGACGAGCCTCGAGGCCGCACACCCGAGGCCCCCAACACCAACGTGTCGGTGACGTTCAGGACCACGGTGACCCCGAGACCGGCTTCGCGGCTGGCAGTTCCCGACCGGACCCGACCCTCGGGACGCTGTCGCCGGCTGTTCACCGAGGTGTGAACCCCGGGCTGCCGGGCCGCTCCGCTCGGTGGCCAGTTCCGAGAAGCCTTGACACGCCGTCCGCGGCCCGTCATCATCAGCAACCTCACTGACCACTTTGGCGTCACGGGCGGGCTCGTGGTGCGGGCGGGGGTCCACGGAGGATCCCTCGTGCGCGAACCGGCAGCGACCGACGACGACAGAGCGGAGCGCGAAGAGGTCAGCGCCGACGAGCTGCTGACGGCGGTGATCCCGATCACCCGCAGGGGCTACTCCCCGGACGTGATCGACTCGCTGCTCGAGCGGGCCGCCGCCACCATCGAGCGCCTCCGGGCGCTCGACGCCCCGGCCGTCGAACGCGAGCGGCGCGAACGCGCCGACCTCCTGCAGCGAACGCTCATGCTCGCTCAGGCTCGGGCCGACGAGACGGTCACGCAGGCCCAGACCGTCGCCGGCGAGATTCGGGATGACGCCGAGGCCGGGGCGCAACTGCTCATCGCCGACGCCGAGCAGCTCGCGGCGCACCTGGTGGAGACCGAACGCCTCCGCGCCCACGCCATTCTCGAAGACGCGCTGGCGTCCCGAGATGTCGTCCAGGACGACGTCGCGGCGTTGGAGGAATTCGCGTCTCAGGCCCGCGCTCGCCTCCGTGACGCACTCGAGGCCGAGCTCACCGGGCTTGACGGATTCTTGGCCGCGGTCACGAGCCGGCCGGGCCTGCACGAGATCGACCTCAGCGACCCGACGCTCGGGAGCGGACACGGTGCCGGGCAGCTCGAAGCGCACCGCGACACGGCACCGCACGAGATGACCTGGGTGGCACCCGAGCTTGGGGTGGCAGGCACCGACGAGCCGGTCATCGCGCTCATGGTGCGGGACGAAACCGGGAGTTGAGCGGCTCCGGGGTGGGCGACCCGGCCCGTGCAGCCACCCTTCGAACCCGCAACGTTGACGACTGAGCTGGACCGGACTAGGCAGTGCCAATCAAGCAGCCGCCACGAGGAGTCGCACTATGACGCAACCCGCATCCGCATCTGGCGGGAGGCCCATCGGCCAGGCCCGCTCGACGTCGACGGTCATTCTTCTGAGCCTTGTCACGTGCGGGATCTACGCCATCTTCTGGATCTACAACACCTTCGAAGAGCTGAAGGCCTACAACGGCGAGGGTCAGGGAGGCGGAACGGGCACCCTGCTCTGTTTCGTCTTCATTGGCTGGTGGAAGCTCTGCGAGGAGATCGAGAAGATGTACCAGGCGGACGGCAAGGAATCGCCGGTCAAGTCCGACGATGGGATCCTCGCCATCATCCCGTTCGTCAACTGGTTCATCTTCATCCCGAAGGTGCAGAACGCCCTCAACGACTTCTGGGTCTCGAAGGGCGCGGCACCCGCGGCCTGATCCGAAGTGAGAGCCGGCACGACGCCGGTGAAATCGACCCGGCCCGTCCCGGTTGTGACCGCGTGCCCGCGATCGCGACCGGGACGACGGCCGACACCCGTCCGGCGGAACCGGCTCCCCAACCGTCCGGTCCCGGGTTGGGGGATCGTGGTCGCCTTGAACCCCGCGTCGATCACACCGGCCTGACGCCGCCGACCGAGACCACCCTGAGCGCCGGGTTACCCGAGCGGGACCGCGCTGAGCCAGTATTTGTCCCGGAGGACCCATGACCGCTGGTGACGATCGTCGACGTCCGCCCGTCGGGGGCGTGGAGCCCGGGCATCCCCAACCGCTGGGCGTCCGCACGATCCGCTCCCGCGACGGGCGGGACCCGAGCCTGCCGGCGGAGTTCGAGGACGCTGAGGATCCCCCGCGGAGACCCGACGAACGTTCCGGTGTGCGCATCCTCCGGCCCGACGACCAATCGGGTGAGCCTCGGCGTCAAGTTCGCCAGGTTCCTCCGCCGGGCGAGATGGTCGAATCAGCGCTCGTCGAGGCCGACGACGATGAAGTGGTGCCCCCCGCAACCCGAGACCGGGTACTGGGTGTGAACCTCGTCGGAGCCGTCGCCCATCTCGGGGTCGTCGAACCGCCCGATCGCGCGGTGCTGGACCTCGTGGACCGGCTCGGACCAGGGGACGACACCGATGACAGCACGCGGTTGGCGAACTTCGCGGCACGAACCGGTCGCCTCCTGGACGATCTCGGGATCGCGGTCGTGGCCGTGGCACGGCCCCTCCGCTACACGAACTGGACCTACGCCAACGCGTTCGAGCGGGTGTCGCTGGAGACGTGCTTCATGCTCGAAGCACACCGACGGTCGCTGCGCTTCGAGTCGGTTGGCCAGAATCACGCCGCGAACGTGATCGGACTTCCCGCCCAGCAGCTGACCGATTCGCTTCCGGCCCGGCTCCGGATCGCGAAGACACCCGACTGGCCGAACCGGTACCCGGCTCTGCTCGTCGCGCTGGTGGTTGCTCTGGAGATGTAACCGGGCCCGTTCGGGTGAGATTCCGAAGGTGGGCGAGACGCGGGGTTCTACCGCTTCTTCGACGAGAGCACCGCGTCCTTGAATGCCTTCAGGGCCGTCACCCGGACCTTGCGAGACGCGGCGATCTTGATGGGTTCGCCAGTCTGGGGGTTGCGTCCCATCCGGGCAGCACGTTCGACACGAGCGAACTTGGCGAACCCGCTGATGACAATGGGCTCTCCCTTCGCGACGTTCGCGGTCACGACGTCGACGAAGGATGTGAGGAACGCGTCGGCGGCTTTCTTGTCCGTACCCGTCTCCTCGGCGATGGCGGCAATGAGATCTTTCTTGTTCATCCGTACTCCTGTCTGATCAGCGAACTGGGGGGTGGGTTCTCGAAGGGGGCCGATGAGGTCGGCATCGTGACACGACTAGGCCCTCGCACCGTGGCATTCCTTATCCCGACCCCTCAGGCCCGGCCGGACGGCGCGGAAGCGAGCCTGCTTGGCGGGACTCCCGTCGACGGGAGAACGGTACCCACGGGCCGGCGGGTTCTACGGAATCAGCGCCCCGCGCCCTGTTGCCAGAAGGCCTCCGCGGCGACGGCCAGGACCTCGATGCAGGCCTCAGTCGCGAACACCGTCGGATCCATCACGAGGTGGTACAGCCGCTGGTCGGCGGGATCGTGACCGTACAGGCGATCGACGTACCGGGCTCGGGCCCGATCCGTTTCGAGGAGGCGGGCACGCGCCGTGGGCCCGTCGATCCCTTCGATCGTCATCGCTCGGGCAGCTCGTCGTCCGTCCGGTCCGTCGAGGCGGACGTGAAACGCTCGCCGATGACCGGCGAGGACCACTGCGGCCGCCCGTCCCAAGATGACGGCGCCTCCCGACTCGACCAGATCGTGGATGCTCTGCTCGACGCGCTGGCGGACCGGGTCGCTCAGGTCCTCGGGGTGCGGTACGGGCAGCCCGAGGCCACCCGTGAGCAGGGCAAGGCGGGCAAGGAACCGGCTGCGCGAGATCTCGAGACGCTCGGCACCGGTGACCTGTTCAGCGCCGACGGCAGCGGCGGGCGCGTCACGGGCGGGGATCAACCGGTCCGCGAACAGCACGCCGAGACGCTCCGCGAGCCGAGGACCGATGACGCTGCCCCCGGTGCCGTAGGTGGCGGAGATCGTCACGACACGCACGGTCTCGGGGTTCACGACGGTCGCCCTCCGAGCGTTGCCACTACTCGACCGGGCCCGTCACCGCGATCGGGGCGTGCGCAACCGGCGTCTGGCTGGTCGAGAACGCAGCCGCATCGGGCTGCTCCACCGCTGCCGCCAGGTGCGCCCGAGCAGGAAGGTACCGGTACGCCACGACCATCGCGACGACGATGATGGTGACCGACACCGCGTACGTCAGGCGCATCGACGACAAGTACGCGTGAGTGGCGACGCTCACCAGGTGACCGCCCGTCGCCCGCCCGAGCCGTGCCGCGACCTGCAACGAAGTTCCGATCGATTCGTGTGCCGCGGCTCGGACGCTCGCCGGCACGAACACGAGCTTGCCAATCACGGCGTGGTACCGGGCCGCGAAGATGCTGCCGATGACGGCGACGCCGAGCGCACCCCCCGTCTGGCGGGTCGTGTCGTTGACCGCCGAACCCACGCCGGCCCGACTTGGCGGGAGCGATCCCATGATCGACTCGGTCACCGGCGCGCTCGTGATCCCAAAACCGAGGCCCGTGATGAGGCGCACCAGGAGCCCGAGCCAGAAATCGGACATGATCGTGTTCGAGGCGTAGCACGCCATCCCGATCGCCACGAGCACCAAGCCGAGGACCACGACGCGCTTCGTGCCAGCGCGGTTCACCAACTTCGGCGCCAACGGCGAACCGATCATGAGGCCGACCGCGGTGGGAACGATCAGCACTCCCGCCTTCAGCGGGCTGTAGCCGAGGATGAACTGGAAATACTGGGTCAAGAGAAACGTCGACGCGTAGAACCCGAAGAAGGTGAGGGTGATGGTCGCGGACGCGGCCGAGAAGCGCGCGTTCTTGAAGAACCGCACGTCGAGCATCGGAGCCGGATTCCGCCACTCCCAGAGCGCGAAGGCCGTGATGAAGATGACGCCGACACCGAGCGCGATCGACACCACTGGGGACGACCAACCCTTGTCCGGACCTTCGATGATCCCGTACAAGAGGAAGAGGAACCCGACGATGGAGAACAGCGCTCCGACGGGATCCAGAGGGCTCTCGGCCCGGTCGCTGGTGTTCGGTACGAATCGCCAAGCCAGGAGCAGTGCGGCGGCGCAGATCGGCAGGTTGACGAGGAACACCGATCCCCAGCCGAACTGCTCGACGAGGAATCCTCCGGCCAGCGGGCCGAGCGCGATGCCGATCCCGGACACGCCGGCCCACACCCCGATCGCCATGGCTCGTTCACCGGGATCTCGGAACGTGTTGGTCAGAATCGACAGCGTCGTCGGAAAGATGAATGCCCCGCCAATCCCCATGAGCCCGCGGGCCGCGATGAGCTGCGTCGGGGTGCTCACCGTCGAAGCCAGCGCGGAGGACAAGCCGAACCAGGTCAAGCCGAACATGAGGGCGTGGCGCCGCCCGTACCGATCACCCAGCGAACCGGCCGTCAGGAGGAGGCAGGCGAACACGATCGTGTAGGCGTCCACCATCAGCTGGAGCTGGGAGCCCGAGGCGTTCAGGTCGCGGACGATCGATGGCAGTGCCACATTGAGGATCGTGTTGTCGACGCCGATCACGATGAGCGCCACACATAGGGTTCCGAGCGTCCACCACCGGCGGGCGTGAACCACGTCGGAGACCTGCGGTGGCCCGACGGCGACGTCCATCGTCGGCATTCTTACCCGCCGCCGCGCGACACCGAAGGCGGATCGCGTCGAACGGCCGACGCGGTTGCCGACGGAGTGTCCCGCCACGCGCCGGACGGCGTTTGCGGCGTCGTCAACCGCAGTTGACTACCGACCCGCGCCGAAATCGTCCCCGACGACCTTGATCCTGGCGGGGCCAGTCGACACCACCGCGAGGCCAGTCCTGGAAGCCTGACCGGGACCTGAGTGGGTCCCGGGGCCTTCGGCTCGGCCTACTTCAAGACGTTCACCGCGCGGGCGATGACAAGCGCGAC
>DAIPLE010000246.1:0-3119 GCA_036769425.1 Actinomycetota bacterium | reverse complement strand
CCACGATCTGACTCCTGACCCCGAGGCCGGTAGCAGCGCGTGGAGCGACCCGCGATTCAACTATGAGCAACGAGCCCCCGGGCTCGCGACGCTCGACCCTAGACCCGCGATCCGCTCCTGCCGAACAGCCCGTCCTGCGGTAACCAACCCGCGCATATCAGTCTGACCGCGCGTCGCCAGCGACACGCTCACCGGACCCCAGGGCCAAGAAGTCACCAACGAGGCGCCGCCCGGAAGCCATCCGGGCGGCGCCTCACCCTGCCCACTTGACACGGACCCACTCCATATCAGCCGGAGAGTGAGGCTCCGAGCGCACCCGCCACGTCGTGGCGTGCCGCGACAGCATCCCCCAGAGCACCGAGCGGAACGCGACCTCCTCGAGCAGGATCGTGCCGAGGGGGATGACCACGGTGGAGCGGGCTCAGCTGGTCACAGCTCGGCCTGCACCGCGACCGCGACCGCGGCGGCAACCGGGCCGAGCCAGTTGGCGTTGCTCAGCACGTGCTCCGCGAGGTTCACCGTCGCCAGCGCCGCGACGACGATGCCGGTCGCGGCCAGGGCGGTGTCGTCGTCGGGTGCTCAGGTGCTGCGGGTGTCATCCGGTGCTGGTCCGGACCTCGCGGGTGCGCATCGCACAACTGTGCCAGCCACGCGCCGTGACGACCGGTGCGTGAGGGTCCGGTGTGGACCGTGCAGGGATCCGGCGCCGCATGGTCCGGACGGGCGGTGCCGGCGGCGACCCGGCGTCAAGCGCCCGGGGACCGTGCGCGACACCTGGGGCGGGCCGGTTCGACGTGAGCGGTCGTCGCCGGCGCAACCGACGCCTTGCTCTGTCGCCCGACGTCGAGACCGCAGGCGGGGTCGGAACCCGACGTGGTACGTTCTCGGTCCGAGAGATCGTTCTCTGGCACGCTCCGCGATGGTGGGCAGCGGGACGCCCAGCGGGCCCGGCGCGGTCAGAGGTTGGCACCAGTGAGGAAGTGACACGGTGAGCACCGGCGAAGGCGCGCATGCGCCGCTGAGGATCGACGGCGAGGTATGCGCCGAGGTAGTGCTGTCGCACATCTGGAACGAGTGCGTCGGAGCCGGACGCGCCAACGAGGCGCTGCGTGCCGACTGGCAGGAGCACTTCCGCGAAGCCGTCGACGAGCTCGGCATGCGGGCCGTGCGCTTCCACGGGCTCTTCCACGACGACATGTTCGTGTACCGCGCCTCAGGCGGGAGCGGCTTCGGGCCGGACGACAGCCTCGCGCAGCCGGTCTACACGTTCAGCTACGTCGACAAGGTGTTCGACGCCATCCTGGACATCGGGGCGCGACCGTTCGTAGAACTCGGCTTCATGCCCCGCGAGCTCGCGACGGACACCGAGACGGTGTTCTGGTGGGGTGCCCACGCGAGCCCCCCGAAGGACATGACGCGCTGGGTCGATCTCGTCACCGAGACCGTCCGGCACTGGATCGAGCGCTACGGCATCGAGGAGGTGCGCACGTGGCGGTTCGAGGTCTGGAACGAGCCGAACCTCGTGCCGCACTTCTGGACCGGCACGAAGACCCAGTACTTCGAGCTCTACGAGCACACGGCGCGGGCGATCAAGGCGATCGACACGAGGCTCCTGGTGGGGGGCCCGTCGACGAGCGTCTTCGTGCCAGACGAGCGGTACGCGGGCGAGACGGAAGACCGCGCGGCGCAGGTCGCCACCGCCGAGGCGAAGGACGTGGACGCGCTCGACTGGCGGCCGGTCTGGATCGACGACTTCATCAACTGGTGTGCTGCACGCGATCTGCCGATCGACTTCATCACGACCCACCTGTACCCGACGGACTTCGCGTACGGGTCCGGCGGGGAGGCCCGCGCAATCAGCCGCTACGCGAACGCGACCTTTGACGATCTCACGCGGCTGCGCGCCATGATCGGCGAGAGCCCCTACCCCGCGGCGGAGATCCACGTCACGGAGTGGTCGACGACCCCGTCGAGCCGCGACAGCGTCCACGACACGGTCTACGCCGCCACCTACATCACGCGCGCGTACCTGCAGTGCGCCGCGCTCGCCAGCTCGATCTCGTACTGGACCTTCACAGATGTGTTCGAAGAGGGCGGCGCCGGGATCGGACCGTTCCACGGGGGCTTCGGCATCGTGAACGAGCAGGGTATCCACAAGCCGACCTTCCACGCGTTCTCGGCGCTGTCGAGGCTGGGCGACCGCCTCCTGCTCTCCACCGACCACGGCGTCCTCACCCGGGACAGCGAGACCGCTGCCGTTTCGGCCGTCTTCTTCAACTACCCGGACGACATGCACGGGCTCTCCGTGGGGTCGCGTGACAGCTACCCCGACACCCGCGAGCTGAGCGAGAAGGGACCGGCGCGTCGTGTTCGCCACGTCGTCGACGGCGTCGCGCCCAGGGCCGTCTTCGTCGTCGAGACCCTCGACCTCGGTCACGGCAACGTCGCCGAGGAGTGGTACCGGATGGGCTCGCCGACGAATCTCACGCCGACGCAGACCGAGCACCTGCGGGCGGTGGCCGACGGCATGGAACGGTACATGCTGACGGCATCGAGCGACGGCGTGCTGGAGATCGACGTCGAGCTCGCCCCGTGGGCCGTCATGTCGATCGTTCAGGCGTCGGGCACGGGTCTGCGGCGCAGAGCAGACGATCGAGCGACGCGCGAGAGCGATCTCTCGATCCTGGTGCCGCCGCCGTCATGACCGGGTCTGCGATGCCCCGCGTCGGGCGCCCCGGCCGCGTCGACCAGCGTCGTGACGACCGGCCGACCGCAGCTTGGCGAACATGTCCTCGACGAGCCACCGCGTGTCGAACGCCTCGCACACGCGGACGGTCCGGCCCGGGTCGCCCGGAGCGAGCGTGCCCCCGGCGGTGAAGCGGGGGGCCGCGCGCACGCTCCATCGACCGCCCGCGGGGTTCATCACGGCGCCGATGGCAGGGCTGTCGCCGAGCGAGCGGAAGTCCATCGGCCCGTAGTCCACTGTCGCGTTGAAGGCGATCAGCTGGTCGACGAGGTAGTCCCCGACGGGACCGATCCCGCGCAGCCGCTCCTCGAGCTCGGCATGCCCGACGCCGACCATCGTGTACACCGGCATCGGGATCTGCCACACCTCGAGG
>DAIPLE010000245.1:0-3165 GCA_036769425.1 Actinomycetota bacterium | reverse complement strand
CGATGACCTCGTGCAGACCCTCGCCGGGTGTCCCGTCGCCGACCTCTTCGCCACCGACGGCGAGGCCGCGTTCCGCACCCTCGAACGCCAAGCCGTCGCCGACGCGTGCGCGTCACCGACCCCGCTGGTGATCGCCTGCGGCGGCGGCGCGGTCCTCGACCCGATCAGCCGTCGCCAGCTCCACACCTCGGGCTTCGTCGTCTGGTTACGAGCCCGTCCCGGGGTGCTCGCCGAACGCGTCGACGCCGACCACGTCGAGCGGCCCCTCCTCGCCGCGGGCGCGCTCCGTACTCTCACCCGGCTCGCCGAGACTCGGGCCCCCGTGTACGAGGTGGTCGCCGACGTCACCGTCACCACCGACGATCGCACCCCCGACGAGGTCGCCGACGCCGTCCTCGAGGAGCTGGCCCGATGCGTCGCGTGACGATCGCGGTCGACTCGGCCTACGACGTCCTCGTCGGCGCCGAGATCCTCGACCGGCTCCCCGACGCGCTTCCCGGTCGTCCCCGCGTCGCGCTCGTGAGCCAGGGGGCGGTCGCCACCGAACATGCGCCCGAAGCCATCGCCGCGCTCCGCGCCGCGGACCGGGAGGTGGAGCTCTTCACCATCCCCGACGGCGAGGCCGCCAAGACCCTCGAGACCGTCGAGACCCTGTGTCGGGGGCTCGCCCGCTGGGGCCTGCGCCGCGGCGACGCCGTTGTCGCCGTCGGCGGTGGCGTGGTGGGCGACACCGCCGGGTTCACCGCCGCGGTGTACCACCGAGGAGTCGCCGTGGTGCAGGTCCCGACCACGCTGCTGGCGATGGTCGACGCCGCCATCGGCGGCAAGACCGCGGTCAACCTCCCCGAAGGAAAGAACCTCGTCGGAGCGTTTCATCAGCCCCTCGCGGTCGTCGCCGATGTCGCCACCCTCCGAACCCTCCCCGCGGCGGAGTATCGGTCCGGTCTCGGTGAAGTCGCGAAATACGCGCTGATGCCCGGCGGCACCGCCGTCGCCGCGCTCCTCGCCGAACACACCGCCGCGGTGCTCGACCGCGACCCGACGGTGCTCACAGACCTCGTCGCCGGGTGCGTCGCGATCAAGGCCGCGGTCGTCGCCGCCGACCCCGAGGAGCGCACCGGCGTCCGGGCGGTGCTGAACTACGGGCATACCCTCGCCCACGCGCTCGAGACGACCGGGCAGTACGCGCTCGCCCACGGCGAAGCGGTCTCGGTCGGCCTGGTGTTCGCCGCCCACCTTGCGCGCAACCTCGAACGCGTCAACGACGCGACCGTCGAGCATGTGGAGCGCGTCCTCACCGGCCTCGGGCTCCCCACCCGGGTACCCGACGACCGGACCGAACCCGAGCTGCTCGCCGTCATGCGCCGCGACAAGAAGGTCCGCGACGACTTGACCTTCGTGCTGCCCGGCCCCCGCGGGCTCGAACTTGTGCACGACCCGCCGGCCCCGGCGCTCACCGGCGCGTTCCGTGCTGTCGGCGTGGGAGGCTGACCGCGGTGGCCATCATCCTCGTCCTGTCCGGACCGAACCTGAACCTGCTCGGCGAGCGAGAACCCCACATCTACGGCACCGCCACCCTCGACGACCTCGTCGGCGACATCCGGGCCGTGACGTCCGCCGAGGGTCACGACGTCGAACACGTCCAGTCCAACCACGAAGGCGACCTGGTCGACGCTGTCCAAGCGGCCCGGGGCCGATGTGCGGCGATCATCGTGAACGCGGGTGCGCTCAGCCACTACTCGTATGCGCTCGCCGACGCGCTCGCGACCTACGACGGTGTCGCGGTTGAGCTCCACATCTCGAACCCCTCCGCCCGCGACGCGTGGCGTCACCTGTCGGTGATCGCCCCCGTCGTGACCGGCACCATCGCCGGCTTCGGGCGCACCGGCTATCGCCTCGCGGCCGAGGCGACCGTCGCCGCCCTCGCCGCCCCGGCCCCCGGTACTCGATGACCGACTCCTGGCCGCCGATGGACGTGGCGTCGCGCCCGACCCGACTCCGGGCCCACCTCCCCGAAGCCGGGGTCGACGCGCTGCTCGTCACCCGTCTGCCCAACATCCGCTACCTGACCGGCTTCACCGGCTCCGCCGCGCTGCTCCTCGTCACCCCCGGCGCCCTCATCTTCATCACCGACGGCCGCTACCAGACCCAGGCCCACGAGCAGCTCGCCGCCGCCGGCGTCGACGCCCGCATCAAGATCGGCGCCACCAGCACCGCGCAGCACGACCTCCTCGCCGCCGCGGTCGCCTCCCACGCCCGCCTCGGTCTCGAAGCCCACGGTGTCTCCTGGGCCCAACAACGGACCCTGGCGTCCCTCGTCGCCGCCGACCTCGTGCCCACCGACCAGCTCGTCGAGGACCTCCGCCGGGTCAAGGACCCCGGCGAGGTGGCCCGCATCCGGGCCGCGTGCACCATCGCGGACGAAGCCCTCGCCGAGCTCCTCCCGACCCTCGCCGACGCGCCCCGCGAACAAGAGTTCGCGGTCGAGCTGGAGTACGCCATGCGCCGCCGCGGGGCCAGCGCCATGAGCTTCGATCCCATCGTCGCCGCCGGACCCAACGCCGCCAAGCCCCACGCCCGACCCACCGATCGTCCGATCGGTCCTGGCGAGCTCGTGGTCATCGACTTCGGCTGCGTCGTCGACGGTTACTGCTCCGACATGACCCGAACCGTCAGCGTCGACGACCCCGGCCCCGAGGCCCGCCAGCTCTGGGACCTCGTCGCCGCGAGCCAACAAGCCGGCCGCGACGCGGTGCGCGCCGGCGTCGCCTGCGCTGACGTCGACCGCGCCAGCCGGACCGTCATCGAAGACGCCGGCTTCGGCGACCAGTTCGTGCACGGCACCGGCCACGGCGTCGGCCTCGAGATTCACGAGGCCCCTCGAGTCGCCCGAACCGCGCCTGGTACGTTGGAGCTCGGCACCGTCGTCACGGTCGAACCCGGCGTCTACCTCCCCGGCGTCGGCGGCGTCCGCATCGAGGACACCGTGGTCGTCACCAGCGACGGGGCCGCGCCCCTCACCGCAGCCCCCAAGTCGCTCGTCGTCGCGCGGCACTAACCCAGGATCCTCGTGAGCATCTCCACCAACGACCTCAAGAACGGGATGGCCCTCAATCTCCCCGAAGGGCTCATGACCGTCGTCGAGTTCCAGCACGTCAAGCCGGG
>DAIPLE010000068.1:0-10041 GCA_036769425.1 Actinomycetota bacterium | reverse complement strand
ACGTCCCCGCCTGGCTCGGTGTCCTCAACGACGCCCGCCTCGCCCTCGGAACCCGTATCGGCGTCACCGACGACACCGATCTCACGAACCTCGACCCCGACGACCCCAATGCGCCCGTCGTCGCGGCGTACGCCTGGCTCACCTACCTCGAAGGCGAGCTCGTCGAGGCCCTCCTCGGAACGCTCCCCGACTAACTTCACCGCCCGCCCCCCAAAGGAGTCAACGTGGGATACCTGGATGGCAAGACCATCGCGGTCACCGGCGCCGGCCGTGGCATCGGCCGCGCCGTCGCCTTGGCCAGCGCCGCCGCGGGCGCCAACGTCATCGTCAACGACTTCGGCGTCAGCATCGACGGCCAAGACCCCAACAGCGACATCGCCAACGCCGTCGTCGCCGAGATCACCGCCGCCGGCGGCTCCGCCACCGCAGTCGCCGACAGCGTCACCACCATGGAAGGCGGCGCCCGCATCGTCCAGACCGCGGTCGACACCTACGGCCGCATCGACGGCGTCGTGTGCGTCGCCGGCATCCTCCGCGAACGGATGCTGTTCAACATGTCCGAAGACGAATGGGACCCGGTCATCGAGACCCACCTCAAGGGCACGTTCACCGTCTTTCGCGCCGCCGCGCCGCTCATGCGGGCCCAGAAGTCCGGGACCCTCATCGGCTTCACCTCCGGGGCCTTCGCCGGCAGCGTCGCGCAAGCGAACTACAGCGCCGCGAAGGGCGGCATCGTCTCCCTGGTGCGCAGCGCCGCGCTCGGCATGCACAAGTACGACGTCACCGCGAACGTGATCGCCCCCGTCGCCAAGAGCCGCATGTCCGGCAACGTCCCCTTCGGCCTCGAGATGGGAGAACCCGAAGACGTCGCCCCCATGGTCGTGTTCCTCCTCGGTGACGCCGCCCGCACCGTCACCGGCCAGGTGTACACCGCCAACGGCGGGACCATCGCGGTGTGGAACCAGCCCATCGAGGTCCGCGCCATGCGCAAGGACGGCCGCTGGACCCCCGAGGAGATCGCGGGCCGCTTCGACGAGGTGGGCCAAGAACGCATGCCCATGCTCGACCGCCTCGAGACCATGGCCCAAGCTGCCGCCTCCGGAGACAAGCCGAACCAGTAGCGGCCGCTGACATCGCGTCGTAGCCGCGCGAACGCTGCTATACAAGAGTCAACCGTCACGGAGGTCCCGAGAGGCCTCTACGGAGGATGTCAGATGAGCGCGCCCGGCGCGACCCAACCTGAATCTCGACCCCCGGCCACCGGAGACGGTGGCCCTTTCGTTGTCCGGGCCCGGGTGTTCTCCGCCGACGACCTCCGCCGGGCCCACACCCGCATCGCCCACGAGATCGTCGAACGCCACCACGGCGCCGACGGTCTGGTCCTCATCGGCCTCTACACCCGTGGCGTCGCCGTCGCCCGCCGCCTCGCCGACGCCATCACCGAGTTCGAAGGCGTCGCGGTCCCCGTCGGCGCCCTCGACGTTGCCTTCTACCGCGACGACATCGGGATCCGCCCGGTGCAGCCCCTCGGCCCGACCGAGGTGCCGGTCGACATCACCGGACGCAACGTGATCCTCGTCGACGACGTCCTCTTCACCGGCCGCACCGTCCGAGCCGCGCTCGACGCCCTCACCGAACTGGGACGACCCCGCTCGGTCGAGGTCGCGGTGCTCGTCGACCGCGGCCACCGTGAGCTGCCGATCCGCGCCGACTTCGTCGGAAAGAACCTGCCGACGAAACGAGCCGAGGACGTGCGGGTCCGCCTGGCCGAGGTCGACGGCGACGAGGACGGCATCGAGCTGTGGGGGCCCGCCGACCCGGCCGGCCGCGGGGAAGGAGCGTCGTGATGCGCCATCTGCTCTCCGTCGACGACCTGGGACGCGCCGAGCTCGATGAGCTCCTCGATCTCGGCGAATCGTTTCTCGACGTCACCCGCCGCAACATTCCGAAAGTCCCCGCGTTGCGCGGCAAGACGGTCGTGTCGCTCTTCTACGAGGAGTCGACTCGCACCCGGCTGTCGTTCGAAACCGCGGCCAAGCGACTCTCGGCCGACACGATGGCCTTCAGCGTCGGAGCCTCCTCGATCGCCAAGGGAGAGAGCCTGCGCGACACCGTCCAGACCGTCGAAGCCATGGGTGTCGACGCCATCGTGGTTCGTCACCGGTCCGCGGGAGCCCCGCATCGGGTCGCGACGTGGGTCGACGCCGCGGTCATCAACGCCGGCGATGGCCGCCACGAGCACCCCACCCAGGCGCTACTCGACGCGCTCACGCTCCGCCGCCACCGCGGCACCGGCCTCGACGGGGCCCGAGTCGCGATCGTCGGCGATATCCGCCACTCTCGGGTAGCGCGCAGCACCGCGAAGGCGTTCGCGGCGCTCGGCGCGACCGTCACGCTGGTCGGGCCGCCGACGCTGCTCCCCGAGTCGCTCGCGGGATGGCCGGCGACGACCACCGGCGACCTCGACGAGATCCTCGGCCGCCTCGACGTCATCTATCTGCTCCGCATCCAACACGAACGCCAAGACGCGACGCTCTTCCCGAGCCTGCGTGAGTACACCACCCGCTACGGACTGACCGTGGAGCGGGCCGCCCGACTGAAGCCCGACACGCTCATCATGCATCCCGGCCCGATGAACCGGGGCGTCGAGATCGCCGCCGAGGTCGCCGAGACACCGGCGTCGGTCATCACCGAACAGGTCGCCAACGGCGTCGCGGTCCGCATGGCCGTCCTGTACCAGCTGCTCGGATCCGGAGCGACCGTTGCCTGACTCGATCGTGGTGCGCGGCGGACGGGTCCTCGACACGACCGGGGAACGGACCGTCGACGTGCTCATCGAAGGACCGGTAATCGCCGCGGTGGGCGACGGGTTGCGCGGCGACCGGGAGCTCGACGCCTCCGGCTGTGTCATCACCCCGGGGCTCGTCGACCTCCACGTCCACCTTCGCGAGCCCGGCCACGAGGAGGCCGAAACGATCGAGACCGGCGCCCGAGCCGCCGCGCTCGGCGGGTTCAGCGCCATCGTCGCCATGCCCAACACCGAGCCGCCCCACGACGACCCGGCGGTCGTCGCCGCCGTCCTCGGAGCCGGGGCCCGATCGGTGTGCGACGTGCACGCCGCCGGGTGCATCACCAACCGACGTGCCGGCACCGAGCTCGCGCCGATGGGGGAGCTGTACGCGCTCGGGGTGCGGATCTTCACCGACGACGGCGCCTGCGTCGACTCCGCCGGCGTGATGCGACGCGCGCTCGAGTACGCCGGCTCACTCCCCGGCGCGGTCGTGGCCCAGCACGCCGAGGACACCACGCTGTGCACCGGAGGACACATGCACGAAGGGGAGTGGTCGAGCCGGCTCGGCATCCCCGGCCGTCCCGCGGTCGCGGAGGCCGCGATCGTCGCCCGCGACTGCCTCCTCGCCGAGCTCACCGGCACCCGAGTCCACTTCCTGCACGTCTCCACCGCCTCCGCCGTCGAGCTGATCCGCGACGCGAAACACCGCGGGCTGCCGATCACCGCAGAGGCGGCACCACACCACTTCACCCTCACCGACGCCGCGTGCGCCAGCTTCGACCCGGTCTTCAAGGTCCACCCGCCGTTGCGCTCGGCGGACGACGTCACCGCGATCAAAGCCGGCCTCGCCGACGGGACCATCGACGCCATCGCCACCGATCACGCCCCCCACGCGGTCGAGACCAAGGAACGCCCCTTCGAGGAAGCACCGCCGGGGATGCTCGGCCTCGAGACCGCCCTCGCGCTGACCCTCACCGAACTGGTCGAACCGGGCGTCGTCTCCCTCGCCGACGCCGTCGGCCTCCTGTCGTGGCGCCCGGCACGCATCGCGGGGCTCAGCGACCACGGCGGACCGATCGAGCCGGGACGGTGCGCCCACCTGTGCGTCATCGACCCGACCGTGACCTGGAGCCCCGACCCGGCTCGGCTCGCCAGCCGGGCCCGGAACACCCCCTACGAAGGGCGGACCCTCACCGGCCGGGCCCGACACACCATCGTTTCGGGCGAGGCGGTCGTCGTCGACGGCGAGGCCCAACGATGAACGGCGTCGACGGCTGCCTGGTCCTCTCCGATGGCACGGTCTTCGAAGGCGAGCTGATCGGCGCGACACCCGACGGCGGCGCCGCGGTCGGCGAGGTGGTGTTCAACACCGCGCTGTGCGGCTACCAGGAGATCGTCACCGACCCGTCGTACGCGGGCCAGATCATCACCTTCACCTACCCCCACATCGGGAACTACGGCGTGAACGGCGACGACGCCGAGAGTCGCCGCCCCTTCTGCCGGGGGGTGATCGTCCGCGACCTCACGCAACGCCCGAGCAGCTGGCGCGCCACGGAAGGTCTCGGCGAGTACCTCCGGCGTCACGGTGTCCCCGCGATCACCGGCATCGACACCCGGCGCCTCACCCGCCATCTCCGCGACGCCGGCGCCATGCCGGGCGCGTTCGGCGCCGACGAGACCGCCGCGACCGGCATCGCCCAGGACGCGCCCGGCACCGAAGGCATCGACTTCGTCGCCGAAGTCAGCACCGCTAACGCGTACACCGTCGGTGACGTCGCCGCACCGTTCCGGGTCGTCGCCTACGACTACGGGATCAAGACCACCCTGCTGCGCCACCTCGTCGGTGCGGGCTGTCACGTCGAGGTCGTCCCAGCCACCACCCCTGCCGCTGACGTCCTTGCCCGCCACCCCGACGGGGTGTTCCTCTCGAACGGCCCCGGCGACCCCGAAGCCGTCACCGGCGCGGTGGACACCGTCCGATCGCTGCTCGGTGCGGTCCCGGTGTTCGGCATCTGTCTCGGCCACCAGATCCTCGGTCTCGCGCTCGGCGCCACCAAGCACAAGCTCCCCTTCGGGCATCACGGTGCCAACCACCCGGTGCGCCACGAGTCGACCGGTCACGTCGAGATCACCAGCCAGAACCACAACTACGCCGTCGACATTGACGCGCTCCCCGACGTGCATCGCACGCACGTGAACCTCAACGACGGGGTGTGCGAAGGCCTCTCCGCGCTCGACGGTGAGGCCTTCTCGGTCCAGTACCACCCCGAGGCCGGACCGGGTCCCCACGACGCCACCTATCTCTTCGCCGACTTCACCGCGCTGCTCGCCGGGACCTGAGATGCCCCGCCGCGACGACCTGCACAGCATCCTGCTGCTCGGCAGCGGACCGATCGTGATCGGTCAGGCCTGCGAGTTCGATTACTCGGGCACGCAGGCCTGCCGGGTCCTTCGCCGCGAGGGCTACCGGGTGGTGCTGGTGAACTCGAACCCGGCGACGATCATGACCGACCCCGAGTTCGCCGACGCCACCTACATCGAGCCGCTCGACGTCGAGACCGTCGAGCAGATCATCGAACGCGAGCGACCCGACGCGCTCCTCCCCACCCTCGGCGGGCAGACCGCGTTGAACCTCGCCGTCGGACTGCACGACGCCGGGGCCCTCGAACGGTTCGGTGTCGAGCTGATCGGCGCCAACGTCGACGCCATCCATACCGCCGAGGACCGATCCCGCTTCAAAGCCGCGATGCTCGAGATCGGCCTCAGTGTGCCCCGCTCCGGTCTCGCCTACTCGGTCGACGAGGCCGTCACGGTCGCGGGCGACGTCGGCTACCCGGTCGTCATCCGCCCCTCGTTCATCCTCGGTGGCGGCGGCACCGGCTTCGCGACCGACGACGACGCCATGCGTGCGGTCGCCGAGCACGGCCTCGCGGTCAGCCCGGTCGGGGAGATCCTCGTCGAACGGTCGGTGCGAGGCTGGAAGGAGTTCGAGCTCGAGGTGATGCGCGACCACGCCGACAACGCGGTCGTTGTCTGCTCCATCGAGAACCTCGACCCGATGGGCGTCCATACCGGTGACTCGATCACCGTCGCTCCGGCCCAGACTCTCACCGACGTCGAGTACCAGCGGATGCGTGACGCCGCGTTCGCCTGCATCCGCCGGATCGGTGTTGACACCGGCGGCTCGAACATCCAGTTCGCGGTCGACCCGGCCACCGGCGAGATGGTCGTCATCGAGATGAACCCCCGCGTGTCCCGCTCGAGCGCGTTGGCGAGCAAGGCCACCGGTTTCCCGATCGCCAAGATCGCCGCCTGCCTCGCGGTGGGGTACCGGCTCGACGAGATCCAAAACGACATCACCGGCGTGACCCCCGCCTCGTTCGAACCGACCATCGACTACGTCGTCACCAAGGTGCCGCGCTGGGCGTTCGAGAAGCTCCCCGGCGCATCCCCGGTGCTCGGTACCCAGATGCAGTCGGTCGGGGAGGTCATGGCCATCGGCCGCACCTTCCCCGAGTCGCTCCAGAAGGCGCTCCGCAGCCTCGAGACCGGACGGGGGGGCCTCAACGCCGACCCCAACGAGGAGATCACGGACCGGCTCGACACCGACGAGCTGGTGCGCCGGACCGCGGTCGCGACCCCCGACCGGGTGTTCCTCCTCGAAGCGGCGCTCCGCCGCGGCGTCACCGTCGAGCGCCTCCACGAGGTCACCGACATCGACCCCTGGTTCCTCGACCAGATCGCCCGGGTTGCCGACGCCCGCACCGAGCTGGTGCGCCACACCCCCGACACCATGACCCGCCGCGACTGGCGGGCCGCCAAGCGGCTCGGCTTCGGTGACAGCCAGCTCGCCTACCTGTGGGGGGCCGATCCCGACACGGTGCGGGACCGCCGTCTCGCCGCCGGCATCGTCGTTACCTACAAGACCGTCGACACCTGCGCGTCGGAGTTCGCCGCCGACACCCCGTACCACTACGGCACCTACGAAGACGAGGACGAGCTCACCCCGCTCACTCGACCGGCGGTCGTCATCCTCGGCAGCGGCCCCAACCGCATCGGGCAAGGCGTCGAGTTCGACTACTGCTGTGTCCAAGCCGCGTTCGCGCTCTCCGACGCCGGCTACGAGACCGTCATGGTGAACTGCAACCCCGAGACCGTCTCCACCGACTACGACACCAGCGACCGCCTGTTCTTCGAGCCCCTCTCCCTCGAAGAGGTGCGCAACGTCTGCGACGGCCTCACCCGCGTCGGGACCCTCGTCGGCGTCATCGTCAGCCTCGGTGGGCAGACCCCGTTGAAGCTGGCTCGGTCCCTCGCCGAGGCCGGCACCCCGATCCTCGGGACGAGCCCGGCGTCGATCGACTTGGCCGAGGATCGGGAACGCTTCAACCGCCTCTGCACCGAGCTCGAGATCCCCCAACCGCCGGGGGGGCTCGCCGCCGACGCCACTGCGGCCCGCGGCGTCGCAGCCCAGGTCGGGTACCCGGTCCTGGTCCGCCCCTCGTACGTCCTCGGAGGCCGCGCCATGCGCATCGTCTACGACGACGAGCAGCTCGACGGGGCCATGGCCGAACTGGTGGGGGAGGGGAGCCTCGGACGCGAAGGCGGCCTCTCCGCGCAGCGACCGGCGCTTATCGACCGCTTCCTCGAAGACGCGGTCGAGGTGGACGTCGACGCGCTGCGCGACCACGCCGGTGAGGTCCTGATCGGCGGGGTCATGGAGCACATCGAGCAGGCCGGGGTGCACTCGGGCGATTCCGCCTGCGCCATCCCGCCCGCCACCCTCTCCGGCGAGGTGATCGCCCGCATCGAGACCCACACCCGCGCCCTCGCCGCGGCCCTCGACGTGCGCGGGCTCCTCAACGTCCAGTACGCGGTGAAGGACGGTGACGTCTCCATCCTCGAAGCGAACCCTCGCGCCAGCCGCACCGTCCCGTTCGTGAGCAAGGCGACCGGTGTGCCGCTCGCCAAGCTGGCCGCTCGGGTCATCGTTGGCGACACCCTCGCCGACCTTCGCGCCGAAGGGTTCGTCCCCCCGGCGATGGTGTACGGCCACGTCGCGGTGAAAGAAGCCGTGCTCCCCTTCGACCGGTTCCCCGACGTCGACACCGTCCTCGGTCCCGAGATGCGCTCCACCGGCGAGGTGATGGGAATCGACCGGTCCTTCGGTCTGGCCTTCGCGAAGAGCCAAGCCGCCGCCGGGAACCGACTCCCGGCTAGCGGCACCGTCTTCCTCTCCCTCGCCGACCGGGACAAGGACGCGGCCCTCCCCGCGGCGCGCCGCTTCGCCGAGCTCGGATTTGCCCTGGTCGCCACCGCCGGGACCGCCGCGGCGCTCGAAGCGTCGGGGCTGCACGTCGCGTCGACCATCGCCAAGGTCGGCGACGGGACCGGGCCCGACGCCGTCGATCTCATCTCGTCCGGCAAGGTCGACCTCGTCGTCAACACCCCCCAAGGCGGCGGCCCACGCGCCGACGGCGACCACATCCGCCGCGCCGCGACCCGCTACCGCGTCGCCTGCATCACAACGGTCGCCGCCGCGGTCGCGGCGGCCTCCGGGATCGCGGAGCGCGCCACGCACGACGCCCAGGTCCGATCACTCCAAGCGCACCACCTCGACGCGCAGCTGCGCCTCGAGGTGTGACCATGGGCCTCGACACCCGCGTCCAGCTCGGCCCCATCGAGCTCGCCAACCCGATCGTCGCGGCGTCCGGAACCTTCGGCCACGGCGACGAGGTCGCCCGCCTCTGCGACCCGTCCCGACTCGGCGCGGTCACCGCGAAGTCCCAAGCCCCGTTCCCGTGGGCCGGCAACCCACCACCACGCCTGGTGCCGATCGGGGCCAGCCTCGTCAACTCGGTCGGTCTCCAAGGCCCCGGTCTCGACCACTGGATCACCCACGACCTCCCGGCGCTCCGAACCTGGGGCGCCCAGGTCATCGCGTCGGTCTGGGGCCGCACCGTCGACGACTTCGCGACCGGCGCGACACGACTGGCCACCGCCGCGGACCAGCTCCTCGCGGTCGAGGTCAACGTGAGCTGCCCCAACCTCGCCCACCACGGCGTGCCTTTCGCGCACGACGCCACCCAGACCGCCGCCGCGGTCGGCGCGGTTGTCCACGCCGTCGGCGGCGTCCCGGTGTTCGCCAAGCTCGCGCCCGACGTCACCGATCTGGCCTGCATCGCCGGTGCCGCGCTCGACGCCGGCGCGATCGGGCTCACCCTCGTGAACACCGCCCGGGCCCTCCTCGTCGACGCCGAGCTGCGCCGCCCGGCGCTCGGTGCCGGCACCGGAGGCCTCTCCGGTCCGGCCCTGAAACCAATCGCGCTGCGCGCCGTCCACGAAGTGGCCCGCGCCTACCCCGGCACCCCGATCATCGGCACCGGCGGTATCGGCCACGGCGTCGACGCGGTCGAGATGCTCCTCGCCGGGGCCAGCGCGGTCGGGGTCGGCACCGCCACCTTTGCCGAGCCCCGAGCCTCGCTGCGCATCCTCGACGAGCTCACCGCCTGGTGTGCCCACCACGGCGTCCGCCGTGTCCGAGACCTGACCGCTTCGATGGGAGCACGTTCATGACCGCTGTGACCGCCCCGAACCCCGACCCCCGCGACCGCCTCGTCTTGGTCCTGGACCTCGAGTCCCTCCCCGCCGCCCGCGCCCTGGCCCGCCGGCTGGCCCCCTGGTTCGCGACGGTGAAGATCGGCTACGAGCTCTACGGCGCTGCCGGACCGGCCGCCTTCAACGCGCTCCACGACGACGGGTTCCGGGTCTTCGCCGATCTCAAGCTCTTCGACATCCCCACCACCGTCGAACGGGGAGCCCGGGCCATCGGGCGCCACGGCGTCGAGTTCCTCAACTTCCACGCCGCCGGCGGCGTCGACATGCTCAAAGCCGGTGTCGCGGGACTCACCGAAGGCGCACGCGACGCGGGACACGCCCCGCCGGTCGCGCTCGCGGTGACCGTCTTGACGAGCGAACCCGACGCCTCCCTGGTCGGTGAACGCCTCCACGTTGCCCACGACGCCGGCTGCGGCGGTGTCATCTGCGCCGCAGCCGAAGCCAGCGCCGCCCGGGCGCTCGATCTCGCACCGATGGTCCCCGGCATCCGCCTCTCCGAGAGTGACACGAACGACCAGGCTCGCGTCGCGACACCCGCCGGCGCGCTCCGTGCCGGTGCCGCCTGGCTGGTCCTCGGCCGTGCCGTCACCGCCGCCGACGACCCCGAAGCCGCCGCGGCGCGCGTCACGCAC
>DAIPLE010000244.1:0-3198 GCA_036769425.1 Actinomycetota bacterium | reverse complement strand
GCCATCCACCTCGATGTGGTCCGAGGTCTCCCACCCGTGGCGGACGCCCGCCGCGTGACGAGGGTGGGGGCTGGCGAACCCGCGGCGTGACGGCACCGACGCCGAGCGCGAACAGCCTCCTGGTCGGTTACGACATCAGCTGGCGTGCAGTTGGGTCTCGGCGTCCGTCATGATCCCGGCCACAAGGTCGCGGATCTCGATCGGCGCTTTCGACGGGGCGCCGGTGTCGTGGGGTGGCTGGGGGTCGTACTCGATTCCCAGCTGGATGGCCTGGGCGATCTCGGGACCGTGGATCCGATCCGCCAGCGTGAGCGCGAGGTCGATCCCCGCCGAAACGCCGGCCGCGGTCACGACCTTGTCGTCCGTCACGACGCGCTGCTCGGTCGGCTCCGCGCCATACCCGCGGAGATGGTCGTAGGCCATCCAGTGCGTGGTGGCGCGCCGGCCCGCGAGCACGCCCGCGGCGCCGAGGAGCAACGCGCCGGTGCAGACCGATGTCGTGTACGTCGTTGTGGGGTGGGCGGAGCGGATCCAGTCGACGATCGGGCCACCGGTCTTGGCGATGCGTCGGGTGACGAGGCCGCCCGGGACGAGCAGCAGGTCGGGGGACGGGACGTCATCGAAACGGTGCTCGATGTCGAGGTGCAACAGGTTGCTCTCATCGGAGAGGCGGCCGGTCCGTTCGGCGCACACGACGACGGTCGCGTCGGGCATGTTGGTGAACACCGCGTACGGTCCGATTGCGTCGAGGGCCGTGAAGCCGGGGTAGAGGCCGATGGCGATCTGCATGATGGTCTCCTTGTGGTTAGGACGCCCGTCGGCTGAAGTGCTGCCGGTACCGGTCGGGGGTGGTGCCCACGCGGCGTCGAAAGGCGCGGTGCAGGATCTCGGGGTGCTTCATGCCGACGCGGCCGGCCACGGCGCCGACGGTCAGGTCGCTCGTCTCCAGCAGGCGTTGCGCGGCCTCGACTCGTAGCTCTTCGACGTAGGCGGCGGGCGTCATGCCGGTCTCGCGTACGAAGAACCGCGCGAAGGTCCGCGGGCTCATCGACGCTTGTGCGGCCAGTACCTCGACGGTCAGGTTCTCGTCGAGATGGTCTGTGACCCAGCGCTGGAGCTCCGCGATCGATGTGGTCGTGGCTGGCTTGGCGCGCAGTTGCGCACTGAACTGCGATTGGCCCCCGGGGCGTCGGGCGAAGACGACCAGCCACCGCGCGACCTCGTGGGCGAGATCGGGTCCGTGATCGTGATCAACGATGGCGAGGAACAGATCGATGCCCGCGGTGACGCCCGCGGAGGTCCAACGGTCGCGGTCCTGGACGTAGATGCGGTCGGGGTGCACGACGACGTCGGGGTGGCGCTCGGCGAGCGCATCACAGGACGACCAGTGGGTCGTCGCGGCGTACCCGTCGAGCAAGCCGGCCGCAGCCAGCAGCCACGCGCCGGTGCACACCGACGTGACGCGGTCGGTGCTGCTCGCGACCGTGATGAGGTCCTCGAGGAACGATGCGTTCCGGCGCGCCAGACGGGTGCCGTGGCCGCCCAGCACGACGAGCACGTCGACGTGCTCACCCGTCGCCGCCAGTGCCGCGAGCGATCCGTCCGCCGCGATGCGCACGCCGCTCTCCGAGCGGATCGGCTCACCGTCGGGAGTCAGCACCCGGATCTCGTACCCGGGTTCGGCCCCGAGTCGCGTCGCGCTGCGCAGGACCTCGATCGGACCGGCGAGGTCCAGCAACTGGCAGTCATCGAACGCCACGACCACGACCTGACGGGCTTCGCTCGGCACCTGCGCATCATCCGCCGTCACCCGTCCGGCAGCAATGTCAATTTCCTGATGATTCCTGCCAGAACTGAGATCCAGGCCTCGACGACGCCACGGGCCGTCAGCTGGCCGTCTCCCCGTCGGGCTGCGGGCTCGTCGACCTCGTCGACCCGACCGGTCCGTGGCGAACCCGGCGGGGCGCCTCACCCCGGATTGGCGGCGTACCCGGCGGTGGGCTGTTCGATCAGCTCGAAGGTGGTGCCGTCGGGATCGGGGAAGAACACGGCCCGCAGCTCCGGAAGCCCGGGACCCATGTCGAGGGTCACCGGCGGCGAGTACGGGCGTACCTCGGCCGCGGTGAGCGCGTCGTAGTCGCGGTCGAGATCGTCGGTCAGCATGGCGAGGCGATACACGCCAAGGTCGGTGGCGACTCTCGGCCGTGGCGCGACGAGGACTGACGTCAGCTCGATCGAGAAGACCTCGGGTCCGCGGCCATCGCAGAACGTCGAGTCTCCCGAGCGAGACAAGCCGAGGACGTCACGGTAGAAGCCCTGTGACGCCTCCAGGTCCGAGCAGCCCACGACGACGCCGGCGACGCGTGGTCGGTCGCGGGCCACGATCTCGAGCACCATCCCGTCGGGGTCGACTGCCTGCGGTGACGCCACCGCCGAGTCCGGATGGACGCCGAGGCGGAGCCGTTCGAATCCACCCGGTTCAGTCGGGCGACTCGGTCGCGGGGCCTTCCACTCCAAGAGGTCGAGCACGACCTCGTCGAGTCCGCCGGCGCCGGTCATGATCCACGCATCCCATTGCGCGACGTCGAGACCGAAGCCCGGGCCGGCCTGGGGGTGCTGGGGTGTGGTGCGCACGGACGCGGTGAGCCCGATCCGGTCGCGGTAGAACGCGAGCGACGTCTCGAGGTCTGAGCAGTTGACGTTGACGTGGAAGATGCGGCCGCGGATGCCCGGCATGCGCACCGAGCGTAGGGGCACCGGACCGGGTTCTCGAGGCCGACGCCGAGTAACGATGGGATCGTTCGCGTACGGTGCAGGGATGCGCTGGACGGTGCACGGTGAGCAGACGATCTACGCCAGCGAGTGGGTCCATCTGGCGTTGACCGACGTGGAGATCCCGGGCGGTGAGCGCTTTCAACATCACGTGGTGCGGATGCCGCAGGCCGCGTGCGGGGTCGTGGTCCACGACCAGGCACGCGGCGTGCTGCTCCTGTGGCGGCATCGGTTCATCACCGACACGTGGGGATGGGAGATCCCCGCCGGGCGGGTGGAGCCCGGTGAGGCGCTCGACACTGCGGCGCGACGAGAGGTGCTCGAAGAGACCGGCTGGAGACCGGGCCCACTCCGATCCCTGGTCACCTACCAGCCGACGAATGGGCTCTCAGACCAGGTGTTCCACCTCTTCCTCGCCGCCAGCGC
>DAIPLE010000243.1:0-3202 GCA_036769425.1 Actinomycetota bacterium | reverse complement strand
GTGGAGGTGCCGGGAGTCGAACCCGGGTCTTCCGTGACGTCAGCAGGGCTTCTCCGAGCGCAGCCAGTGAGAGAGTCTCGGGACGCCGCCACTCACCGGCGGCTGCGACATCCCCAGCCTCGCTGTGATGTCCCGCCGGGCCGCGAGGCCCGTCCCGGCGGTAAGCCACTCAAGATGACGCCCTTATCCGGCCGAGTGGCCGAACCGGATGGAACGCGCGGCCCTTAGGCCGCGAGCGCGAGGTGATCCTCGGCAGTTGTTTGTGTTTGCCGGCTCTTTCACGACGATCCGGCGACGTCGGCTCGCTTCACCTGCCTCGATACACGAAATCGAAGCCACGCACCCCCTTGTCAAGTGTCCGGTCGTGCGCGTGACCGAACGAGTCCACTCTACCGGGCCGATCAGGAGGCTCGAAACGGCGAGTTGGCGCCGGTGCGGTCGGCGAGAACAGTGACGCGCTGACGGCATGGTGGGCGGTTCAGTCGTGTTGACCCTTGAGGGCCCGGTCGACGTCGCGCTGGGCATCTCGTTCGGCGATCGCATGCCGCTTGTCGTAGGTCCTCTTGCCCCGGGCCACCGCCAGCTCGACCTTCACTCGCCCATCCTTGAAGTAGAGGCGCAACGGGACCAGGGTCATGCCTCGCTCCATCGTCGCCCGCTCGAGTTCACCGATCTGGCGGTGGTGGAGAAGCAGCTTCCGGGGACGGACCGGGTCGAGGTCGGCTCGGGCGAAGGGGTACGGCGCCACGTGCATCCCATGGAGCCACACCTCACCGTCCGAGACCCGGGCGTAGGCGTCCTGGAGCGAGGCCCGACCCTCCCGGAGCGACTTCACCTCCGAACCCGCCAGCATGATCCCGCACTCGTAGGAGTCGAGGACGAGGTAGTTGTAGCGGGCGCGCCGATTGTTGATCGTCGGTGTCCGGCCGGGCGTGCCGCCGGCGCCTGCAGCCATGACCTGACGGTACCGTGCCGCGATGCAGAACCGTCTCACGGACATCCTCGGTGTCGAGTACCCGATCCTGCAGGCCCCGATGGGCTACATCGCCCGCGCGCAGCTCGCCTCCGCGGTGTCCAACGCCGGCGGTCTCGGCGTCATCGAGACGTCATCGGGTCAGCTCGCCGAGGTGCGCGACGAGATCACCCGGATGCGCGACCTCACCGACAAGCCCTTCGGTGTGAACATCGCACAGATGCTCGTACGAGATCCCGGCATCGTCGATTTCGTCCACGATCAAGGTGTCCGCTTCGTCACGACCTCCGCCGGCGATCCGGGCGAGTACACGCCTCCGCTCCACGAGGCCGGGATCACCGTCTTCCATGTCGTTCCCACCTTGCGGGCCGCCCTGAAGGCGGTACGAGCCGGGGTGGACGGAATCGTCGCCGAAGGCGGAGAGGGAGGCGGCTTCAAAGCAAGCCGGGATGTCTCGACGATGGTCCTGTTGCCGCTGGTCTGCTCGCAGGTGGAAGTGCCCGTCGTCGCGGCGGGCGGGATCTGCGACGGCCGATCGATGGCGGCCGCGTTCGCCCTCGGCGCGGAGGGGGTGCAGCTCGGCACCCGAATGGTGTCGGCAGCCGAGTCACCGGTGCACGAGAACTACAAACGCCTCGTCGTCGAGAGTCCCGAGACCGGAACCGTGTTCCTCAACCGCTGGCACAAGCCCTCGTTTCGGGTGCTCGTGACCGAGCGCAGCGAAGCCCACGAGCGGTCCGACGAACGGGTGACGCTGGGAACCCTCGACGGGATCCTCAAGCTCTACTTCGAAGGTGACCTCGGTGCCGCATTCGCCTTCGGCGGCCAGGTCGCGGGGCGCATCCAGGGCGTCGAGCCGGTCGCCTCGATCATCCGAGACATGATCGACGAGTTCCACGCCGTCGTCGGTGACCTCGCTCGTCACTACCCAGCCCCTGGGTAGAGTCCTGCCATGGTGGCCTCCGGCTCGATTCTCGGGAACCCTGTCCGGCGCGTCGAAGACCCGCGCATCCTGCGGGGCGACGCCAAGTACGTCGACGACTTGTCGCCGGCCGGGACGGCCCACCTCGCGTTCGTCCGCTCGACGATGGCTCATGCCCGCATCACGTCGGTCGAAACCACGGACGCCGAAGCCATGCCGGGGGTGATCGGCGTGCACACGAAGGACACGTTGTCGTTGGCGCCGGTCCAGGGGTTCGTCATGCTCCCCCCGGTCTTCAGCCGTCCACCACTCGCTGACGGTGTGGTGCGCTTCGTCGGCGACATCGTCGCGGTCGTCGTCGCCGAGACCCGGGCCCAGGCGGTCGACGCCTCGGAGCTGGTCGTCGTCGACTACGACCCGCTGCCGACCCTCGTCGATGTCGAAGCGGCCCTCGAGCCGGACGCGCCGCAGCTCTTCCCCGACCACGGATCCAACGTCGCGATCGAGTTCAACTTCGGCGAGGACCCGACGGTCCTCGACGGTGCCGACGTCGTGGTGCAGGGCCGGTTCGTCAACCAGCGGGTCGCCCCGGCGCCGATGGAAACCAACGGCGTCCTCATCGAGCCCACACCGGACGGCGGTCTGCTCGCGACCGTGCCCACCCAGGGGCCGTTCGGTGTCCGCGATCCGCTCGCCGCCGCGCTCGGTCTCGAGCCCGACCAGGTCCGGGTCGTGGCCCCAGCCGTCGGCGGCGGGTTCGGCGCCAAGACCGGGGTCTACTGCGAGTACATCATCGCCGCCACCCTGGCCCGGGACCTCGGTCGGCCCGTGAAATGGACCGAGACCCGCTCCGAGAACATGATCGCGATGACCCACGGGCGGGGACAGCTCCAGCTGATCGAGATGGGACTACGCCGGGACGGGACCATCGTCGGGATCAAGGGTCGCGTGGTGTGCGACGGCGGCGCCTATCCGGCGATCGGCGCGTTCCTTCCCTTCTTGACCCGCACGATGGCGCAAGGGGTCTACGCGATCCCGAAGGTGGAGTTGAACTCGGTCAGCGTCGCGACGAACACCACCCCGACCGCGGCCTATCGCGGCGCGGGACGCCCGGAGGCCACCGCCTTCTTGGAGCGGATCATCGACATGGCGGCCGACGAGCTCGACATCGACCCGGTCGAGATCCGAAAGCGGAACTTCCTCCCGCCCGAAGCGTTCCCGCTGACCACCGTCACCGGCGCGAACTACGACGTCGGCGAGTACGCGAAGGCGCTCGACGAGGCGTGCCGGGTCGCCGGGTACGAGCA
>DAIPLE010000067.1:0-10198 GCA_036769425.1 Actinomycetota bacterium | reverse complement strand
GTGTACGTGCCCGCCGACGACTACACCGACCCGGCACCGTTCACGACGTTCACCCACCTGGACGCCACGACCGAGCTGAGCCGCCAGATCGCGGCGCTGGGCATCTACCCGGCGGTCGACCCGCTGGCCTCGACGTCGAACATCTTGGCGCCCGAGGTCGTCGGCGACCATCACTATGCGACCGCGCTTCGAGTCCAGGAGATCCTGCAGCGCTACAAGGAACTGCAGGACATCATCGCCATTCTCGGGCTCGACGAGCTCTCCGAAGAGGACCGGTTGACCGTGTCCCGGGCCCGCAAGATTCAGCGGTTCCTGTCACAGCCGTTCTTCGTCGGTGAGGTGTTCACTGGCCTGAAGGGCATCTACGTTCCTGTCAACGAGACCGTCGAGAGCTTCGCGGCCGTCGCCGACGGTGAGCTCGACGAGGTCCCGGAGCAGGCGTTCTTCAACGTCGGCGGAGTCGAGTCGGTGCTCGCCAAGGCCAAGACGCTCGAGGAGTCCTAGCCCGGTGGCCGACGACAACCCGACGCTGCAGGTCCAGGTGGTCTCGCCCGAACAGGTGCTCTACGAAGGCGACGCCGAGATGGTGGTGTGCCGCACCTCCGACGGCGACATCGCGTTCCTCCCCGGCCATGTCCCGTTCCTCGGCGCGCTCAGCATCGGGAAGGTCCGAGCCTTGCTCCCCGATGGAGCTGAGCAGACCGTCGCGGTGCACGGCGGGTTCGTCGAGGTCAACCACGACAAGGTGATCGTGCTCTCCGACGTCGCCGAGCTCCCGGAACAGATCGACGTGGCCCGGGCCGAGGCGGCGCGCAGCCGGGCCGAAGCCGAGCTCGCCGCCCATGAGCACGACGAGGAGGCGGCCGCCGGGCTCGCCCGAGCCGAGCTGCGACTCGAAGTCGCCGGCGCCGCTCCCCACCCGCTTCCCACCTCTCCCTAGCCACCGCCCGGGTCCGGAACCGGGGACCGTCGCGCGTAGGGTGCCCCGTCGTGCGCCTCCGGCTCGGAACTCTCGTGCTTGTCGCGCTCGGGTTCCTCGTCGCCTCGTTCGCCACCGCTGCCGCGCGGGTGAACGAAGCCTCGCCGAGCGTCACGCCGTACACCGGTCTGGGCGCCTGGATCGACGTGTTCGAGTACGCCCCCGCGTTCCTGCAGCAGCCCGGTCCGCCACCGGTCGTGCCCCGCACCGTCGACGATCTCGTGGCGCTCGGCGCCCGCACCATCTACCTGCAACCCGCCATCGACGATCCCCGAGCGCCGAACCTGATCGTCGAACGGGCCCTCGTGGCCGACATGCTGCGGCGGGCGCACGCCCTCGGCGCTCGTGTCGTCGCCTGGTACTACCCCCAGCTCGCGGACCCGGCCCGGGACGAAGCCCGCCTTGACGCCATCGTCCGCTTCCGTGCCAACGGGCAACGCTTCGACGGGGTCGCGCTCGACATCGAATCCCAGCAGGTCACCGACGTCACCGAACGCAACCGGCGCCTCGTCGCGGTCGCGCAGCACCTGCGATCACGCGCGGGGAGCTCCATCCCGATCGGGGCGATCGTCTACCCCGCGGTGCAGCTCGAGGTCATCAACCGGACCCTTTGGCCCCGGTTCCCGTACCGGAGTCTCGCCCGGTCCGTCGACGTCTGGCTCCCGATGACGTACTGGACCTTCCGCACCGGGGTGTACCGCGACCCGTACCGATACACCGACGAGAGCGTGGCCCGGTTGCGCCAGGACCTCCATGACCCCTCCGCTCGCGTCGCCCCGGTCGGTGGGCTCGCCGAGCTCGCCACGACCGCCGACTACCAAGCGTTCGGCCGGGCGGTGCGCCACGACGCAGCCATCGGCCGGTCGGTGTTCGACGCCACCACCACGTCGGTCACCGCGTGGGAGTACCTGCGCCGAAGCTGACACCCTCGACGCCGATCCGGGCGCGACCCGGTCAGTACTCCAACGACGAGTAGCGCAGCAGCTTGTGCCACTTGTGGTTCGATCGAATGGTGCGGATCGTGCCGCTCTTGGACCGCATCACCAGGGTCTCGGTGGTGGCGCCATCACCGCGGTAGCGCACCCCCTGGAGGAGGTCCCCGTCGGTGATCCCGGTGCTGGCGAAGAACACGTCGTCGCCGCCCACCAGGTCTTCGGTGGTGAGGATCCGCTCGAGGTCGTAGCCGGCGTCTTGCGCGGCGCGCCGCTCTTGGTCGTTGCGGGTGTAGAGGCGGCCGTGGATGGCGCCCCCGAGGGCGGTGAGAGCGCAGGCGGAGATGACGCCCTCCGGGGTCCCACCGATCCCGAAGAGGATGTCGTAGCCACTGTCGGGCCAGCCGGTCGCCAGGGCGCCCATGACGTCCCCGTCGGGGATGAGCCGGATCCGCGCCCCCGCCTCCCGGCACTCGCGGATGAGGTCGACGTGGCGTTCCCGATCCAAGATGACCGCGGTCACGTCCTTGACCTGCTCGCCGCGAGCCTTGGCGACGGCCTCCAGGTTGGCCCGCACCGGCGCGTCGAGGTCGATGAGGTCGGCGGCCTCGGCCCCGACCGCGATCTTCTCCATGTAGACGCAGGGCCCGGGGTCGAACATCATGCCCCGCTGCGAGAGGGCGATCACCGACACGGCGTGGTTGCGCCCGAGCGACGTCAACGTCGTCCCGTCGATGGGGTCGACGGCGATGTCGGTGGCCGGGCCCCCGAAGCCGATCTCCTCCCCGTTGAACAGCATCGGGGCTTCGTCCTTCTCGCCTTCGCCGATGACGACGATGCCGTCCATCGGCACCGTGTTCAGGACCAGGCGCATGGCGTCCACGGCGGCCTGATCGGCGGCCTCCTTGTCGCCTCGGCCGACCCAGCGGCCCGCGGCGAGGGCCGCGGCCTCGGTCACCCGGGCCAGGTCCATCGCGAGGTTGCGATCGGGGGCCTCACGCTGCTCCATGCGATCTCCTCCGGTCGGACGCCTTGACCCGACGAGGGTACCGGGCAGGCCCCCAAACTCCAACGGGCCGGGCCCCTGGGCCCGCGGGGCTACCGTCCGGCGGTGGGGAGCGACACCCGGGTGGCCGCGGTGACCGGGGCGGCGTCCGGCATCGGCCGGGCGGTGACCGAGCGTCTCCACGACGACGGCTGGTCGGTGCTCGCCGTCGACGCCGACGCCGGCCGCCTCGAGGACCTCCCCGCCGGCGAGCGCCTGGCGACGACCCCGGCCGACATCTCCACCGAGGAGGGCAACCGGACCCTCGTCGACACCGCCGTGGCGCGCTTCGGCCGCCTCGACGGCCTCGTCCTCAACGCGGGCGTGGCCGGCACCGGCGCGGTTGACACCCAACCGCTCGAGGAGGTCGACCGGATCCTGGCCGTGAACCTGCGCGGGGTCATCCTCGGCCTCCGCGCCGCGGTCCCCACGTTGCGGGCCGGCGGTGGAGGGTCGATCGTCGTCACCGCCTCCGTGTCCGGCTTGTTCGGCGACCCGGGGCTCTTCGCCTACAACGCGTCGAAAGCCGGCGCGGTCAACGTGGTGCGCGCCGCGGCGCTCGACCTCGGCCGTGACGGCATCCGCGTCAACGCGGTGTGCCCGGGCCCGATCCGCGGGACCGGGATGACCGGGCCACTCGAACGCCACGCCGGTGACCTGTACGCCGAGATGCGAAGCCATCTGCCGCTCGGCCGGTTCGGCGAACCGGCCGAGGTCGCCGCGGTGGCGGCGTTCCTGCTGTCGGACGACGCGTCCTACGTCACCGGTGTCGCGTTGCCTGTCGATGGCGGGGTCACCGCGGGCACGGGGCAGTTCCGGGCGGTGTTCCCCGCCGAGTCCGGATAGCGGGCCGGGCCCGTCGGCCGCCCCGCGCGGTGGCGGGCGTCGAGGCGCCTGGGGTCACCCCGTCAGCTGGGTCATCAACGCGGTGGTGTCGAAGTAGTCGCGCCAGCGGCTCACCTTGCCGTCACGAACCTCGAAGTAGCCGGCAACTCGGGCCTCGGCCTGCTTGCCGCCGGGCAGGAAGAAGCGGTCGACCCGCTCGTTCATGACGACGTCACCCTGCTCCACCTGGGCCAGGACCTCCCAGGCGACCCGCTCGGTCCCGGCATAGAACGGTCCGAGGAGGGCCCGCACCTCATCGGCGCCGTTGCAGACACCCATCCCGACGTTCTCGTACGCGATGTCATCGGTCATGAGGGCGACGATGGCGTCGAGGTCGCGGGCCTCGTTCGCCTTGATCAACGCGGCGACGACTTCTCCGGCACCCATGGCTGCTCCCGTCTGTGGCGGCCGCGGGACGGTAGCAGCCAGGGCAGAGCGGTACCGTGGGTGGGTGAGCGACGCGCGCGAGCGGTGGCAGGCGGCGTTCGACGCGACGCCGAGCCGCGACGCCGACTTCGAGACGATGTCGGGGATCCCGGTCGAGCCGGTCTACGGGCCCGACGAGTCGCTCCCCGGCGCGTGGCCCTACACGCGAGGCCCGTACGCCTCGATGTACCGCTCCAAGCTGTGGACGATGCGGATGTTCGCGGGGTTCGGGACCGCGATCGACACCAACCGACGGTTCCGAGAGCTGCTCGCCGCCGGCGGCAGCGGGCTTTCCACCGCGTTCGATCTGCCGACCCTCATGGGTCGCGACAGCGACGACGAGCTGGCGCTCGGCGAGGTCGGCAAGGGCGGCGTGTCAGTCGATTCGCTCGCCGATGTCGTGGACCTCTATGCCGGGATCGACCTCGGTCAGGTCACGACATCGATGACGATCAACGCCCCGGCACCGATCCTGCTCGCCATGTACGTCGCCGCGGCGGAAGCGACCGGTGTGGCGCGTCGCGATCTCGGCGGAACGATCCAGAACGACATCCTCAAGGAGTACCAGGCCCAAAAGGAGTTCGTGTTCCCGCCGCGACCGTCGATGCGTCTCGTCAACGACACCATCCGCTTCTGCGAGGCCGAGATGCCGCGCTGGCATCCGGTGTCGATCTCCGGGTACCACATCCGGGAGGCGGGCTCGACCGCGGTGCAAGAGCTCGCCTTCACGCTGGCGAACGGCTTCGCGTACGTCGAGCAGGCCGCCAGCTCGGGGTTGGCGGTCGACGACTTCGCTCCCCGGCTCTCCTTCTTCTTCAACGCCCACATCGACTTCTTCGAGGAGATCGCCAAATACCGGGCGGCGCGGCGAATCTGGGCGCGCTGGATGCGAGACCGATACGGCGCCCGTGAGGAGCGCTCCATGCAGCTGCGGTTCCACGCCCAGACCGCCGGCGTGTCGCTGACCGCGCAGCAACCCGAGGTGAACCTGGTCCGCACCGCGGTGGAGGCTCTCGCCGCGGTCCTCGGCGGTACCCAGAGCCTGCACACCAACTCCATGGACGAGACCATGGCGCTCCCGACCGACAAGGCGGCGCGTCTGGCGTTGCGCACCCAGCAGGTCCTCGCCTTCGAGAACCGGGTCGCGAACGTGGCGGACCCGCTGGGCGGGTCGTGGTACGTCGAGGCGCTCACCGACGAGATGGAACGCCGCGCCGAGGCCATCTTCGAGCAGCTCGACGGGTTCGGTGACGGATCCATGCTCGAAGGGGTTCTGCGGGCAGTGGAGTCCGGCTGGTTCCAACGCAACATCGCCGACTCCGCGTACGAGCTGGAACGCAAAACGAACAGCGGCCACAACGTGGTCGTCGGCGTCACCGACTTCTTCGAAGGCAACGAGGAAGCCCCGCCGGAGCTGCTGCGCATTGGCCCCGAGTTCGAGGAACGCCAGCTGAAGCGACTCGCCGCGCTCCGAGCGGACCGCGACGACGAGCGGGTCGACGCGGTGCTGGCCCGGGTCCGGGCCGACGCCGCCGAGCCGACGACGAACGTCTTTCCCGCCCTCATCGAGGCGGTGCAAGGCGACGCGACGCTCGGCGAGATCGTCAACACCTTCGCCGACGTGTTCGGTCGGTACACCGAAGCGCCGATGATCTGACCTCCCGCGTGGATCCTGACCTGTTCCAGCACGCCCGCGCCGCGTTGGGCTTCATGCCTGACGACGAGGGCCTCGCGCTCCACGACGCGGGACTCCTCGCAGCGGCCGGGGGTCCGCTCCTCGAGGTCGGCACCTATTGCGGGAAGTCGGCGATTTATCTGGGCGCCGCGGCTCGCGAACGCGACACGGTCCTGTTCACTGTTGACCATCACCGGGGCTCGGAGGAGAACCAGGCGGGTTGGGAGTGGCACGACGAACGCCTCGTGGATCCCGACTCGGGTCGCCTCGACACGCTTCCTTGGTTTCGGCGCACCATCGCCGCGGCCGCGCTCGAAGACACGGTCGTGGCGGTCGTGGGCGACTCGCCGACCGTGGCGCGTCACTGGCGGACACCGCTCGGTCTGGTGTTCATCGACGGTGGCCACGCCTTCGACGTGGCCGTCGACGACTACCTCGGCTGGGCGCCCCAGGTCGCGCCCGGCGGTCTCCTGGTCTTCCACGACGTGTTCGAGGACCCGGCCGACGGCGGCCAAGCCCCGTTCGAGGTGTGGCGTCGTGCCGTCTCGGACGGGTTCACGCCGGTGACAACGACCGGGTCGTTGCGCGTCCTGCGACGTTGACCGTCAGTCGCGCTCGCGGCGACGGGTGGTGAGCTCGTGTTCGATCTCGGCGCCGGCCTCGATGAGCTCGTCGGCGGTCAGGCCGGCCGGCAACCCTTCACCGCGGAACAAGCCGGCGGTCGGTCCAGCACCGCCGAGCGCGTTCGCGGCCAGCACCACGGCGGCGGAGTTCCAGCTTGGCTGCTCCACCGGGAACAGCTCGCCCGGCCCGTCGAAGCGCTCGGCGTCGAAGTTGGCGCCGGTCCAGTAGCCGCCACCATCGGCTCGGAGGAACTGGACCCAGGTGAATAGCGATCGGGCCTGTTCGTCGAGCCCGACTGCGTCGAGCGCCATCACCAGCTCGCAGGTCTCGGCCGCGGTCACCCACGGCCGGTCCGAGACGCACCGCACGCCGCGGCCCTCGACGACGAACCGGTCCCAGAACGCCGCGACACGCGCGTGCGCGGCCCGGCCTCGTAGGACCCCGCCGAGGATCGGGTAGTACCAGTCCATCGCCCAGCGAGCCTTCTCGAGGAAGTGGTAGGGCCGGTGCGCGACTGCGATGGCGAGCGCGCCGAGTGACAGCTCCCAGTCGGGACGCTCATGACCGAGCCGCTCGGCGATGGCGATCGCGCAGCGGAGGCTGGCGTGGATGCTCGACGATCCGGTCAGCAGCGCCCCGTTGGCCGGGTCGTCACCGCGCCATGCGATCTCGCCCGTCTCGGCCTGATGCGAGAGCGCGAAGTCGATTCCTTGTTCCACGACCGGCCAGAATTCCTCGAGGAACCCGGTGTCCCCGGTGCTCAGGTAGTGGTGCCAGACCCCGTTCGCGCAGTAGCAGGTCACGTTGGTGTCGAGGGCCCAGTCCTTGACGTCGCGCCCGACGTAGTAGGCGTGCCAGCAGCCGTCGGGGCGTTGCATCGACCGCAGCCACTCGTAGGCATGTTCGGCCTCGGCGTGCAAGCCGCCGACGTCGAGTGCCATCGCGGCTTCGACCAGGTTCCACGGGTCGGTGTGATCACCCGGATTCCACGGGATGTTCCCGTCGGGGAGCTGGATCCGGGCGATGGCGGCGACGGTGGCGCGAACGTCGTCGGCGCTGATGATCCCGTCCACCGACGGCACGGGGACATGGCGACGGCTCATCAGTCGTCGACTCGCTGCGCGTAGACGACGAGGCTCTTTCCGAGGACCGGGTTCAAGGAGCGCTCCAGCGCGGCCAGCCCGGGGGCGCGACCCTCGATCTGGCGGACGAGGAGACGGTGATAGGCGCGCACCACCCGCGGCGGGTCGGTCCGGTCGACGCCGGTCGCGCACTTCAACCACCAGTACGGCGAATGCAGCGCATGGGCGTGATGCGAGCCGCGCAACCAGCACCCCGCGGCCTCGACCTTCGCTTCGAGGTCCGCCTGACGGTAGATCCGCACGTGACCGCCGGGCGTGTCGTGGTACTGATGGTCCAGCGCCCAGCAGACCCGCTCCGGCCAGCGGGTCGGGACCGTCACCGCGAGTCGCCCGCCGGGGCGCAACACCCGCACCAGCTCACCGATGGCGCCTCGGTCATCCCAGACGTGCTCGAGCACTTCGGAGGCGATCACGGCGTCGAAGGACCCGTCGCCGACCGGCAGCGCCAGCGCGTCGGCGTTCACCGCGCCGCCGGGGGCACCGTCCGCGAGCTCGCCAGCCGCGAGCATGCCGCCGACGATGCCGCGCACCTCTTTGAGCTCGGCCTCGGACCGGTCGAGGGCCACGACGGTCGCGCCATGCCGCCACGCCTCGAACGCGTGCCGGCCCCCACCGCAGCCGAGGTCCAACACTCGGGCGCCGGGCCGGAGCCGCAGCCGTTCGAAGTCGACGGTCAGCACGACGCGATCCGGTCGGTGTCGGCCCGTTCGGCGAGCACGGCCCGGTAGTGGTCGACGGTCCCCTCCGCGGTGCGCCGCCACGTGAACCGCTCCAAGACCCGGGCGCGTCCAGCGGCGCCAACCCGGGCCCGCAGCGTCTCGTCACCCAAGGCTCGCAGCGTCGCGGCGGCGAGCGCCGACGGGTCACCGGGCGGGACCAGGAGCCCGGTCTCGTTGTCCCTCCCGATCACTTCGGGCACCGCCCCTCCCGTGGTGCCGACCACCGGGACGCCGCAGGCCATCGCCTCGACCGCGGGGAGTGAGAATCCCTCGTAGAGCGATGGGACGCACGCCACCTCGGCTTCCGCGTACAGCTCGACGATCCGTTCGGTGGTGACGCCGCTCACGAACTCGACCGCGCCGCCGAGCCCGAGCCGGTCGATGAGACCGGGGATCTTGCTCTTGGGCTTGGGGCGACCGATGACGACGAGGTGCGCGTCGTCACGCTCGGTGCGGACCTTGGCGAGGGCCTCTAAGAGGTGCACCAGGCCCTTCATGGGCACGTCGGCGCTCGCCGTGGTCATGAGTCGGCCCGGGACCCGGGTCACCGACGCCAGCGGGTGGAAGACGGCCGGGTTGACGCCGACCGGGACGACGTGGAGGCGCTCGGCGGGGACGCCCATCTGCTCGACGATGTCGCCCCGAGACGATTCGGACACCGTCACCAGGCGGGGGATGCGGCGCGCCACGGCCATCTGCATGTCCAGGAACCCGTACCAGCGGCGCAAGGTAGCCCGGCGCCACGGACCGCGGGCGTGCGCGAGGTCGAGGTCCCGGTCCACGGTGATGGGGTGGTGCAGCGTGGCGAGCACCGGCCAGCCGTCGCGTTCCATCATGGTGAGCAGCCCCCGGCCGAGGCACTGGTTGTCGTGGACGAGGTCGAAGTCCGCACGGCGGCCGGCGAGCAGCCGCTGGGCCCGCAAGCTGAAGGTGTACGGCTCCGGGAAGCCGGCCCCGCACATGATGGCGAACTCTCGGACGTCGACCGAGGTGCGCAGCTCCCACGGCCACGGCACCCGGAACGGGTTCGAGGCCCGATACAGGTCGAGGCTGGGGACCCGGACGAGCCGACCCGGGTCGGTGAGGTCAGGGTACGGGGGTCCTGAGAAGACCGTGACGTCGTGGCCCAGGTCGGTGAGCTCTCGGACCAGCTCCCGGGTGTAGACCCCTTGACCGCCGCAATGAGGGTTGCCTCGGTACACCAGGTACGCGACGCGAATCGGCTCGTCGAGACCCGGCATGAGGGCGGAAGCCTATCGGCCGCATACGGTGGCTCTCGGTGGGCGATCCGATCTCGGCAGCGATGATCGCGTGGTCGCGGGTGGTCGCCGAGCCTCGCTGGTCACCGGACGGCACCCGGCTGGCCTGGGTCGCGGCGTTCGGGGGTCGCAGCGACGTCGTCGTCGTCCCGGGCGACGGATCCGGTCCCGCGGTGGTCGCGACGGGCGACACCGGAGTCACCCCGGTCGGTGCCTACGGCGGCGGTGGGTTCGCCTGGGTCGACTCTGATTGTCTCGTCGTTGCCGACGCCGACGGGCGCCTCGTGACCGTGCCGGGTGACGGGGGTCCCGCCTCGGTGGTGGTGGCCGACGGCTGCGCCGCGGCGCCGTCACCCAGCCCCGACGGTCGTCAGGTGGCGTTCATCCTCGAGGATGACGCCCGGTGCGTCATCGCCGTGGCCCCCATCGACGGGTCGTCGCCCTCGGTGGTGCTGTCAGCGGCGGATTACGCCTGGGATCCGGCGTGGTCGCCCGACGGCAGGAGCGTGGCG
>DAIPLE010000066.1:0-10268 GCA_036769425.1 Actinomycetota bacterium | reverse complement strand
CTCGTCGTCGGCGTCGTGCTCGTGCTGGGCTTCCTCACCCCGGTCTCGTATGGGGCTCTGGCTTCGCTCATGCTGGTCGCCGCGATCACCAACCACCGCAAGAACGGCTTCTTCATCAACAACCGGCCTGAGGGTTGGGAGTATGTCGTGACCGTCGCGGTGCTGAGCGTCGCGCTCGGCGCGCTGGGCCCCGGGGACTGGTCGCTCGACCACGCGTTCGGGTTCTCGTTCCCCTTCGAGAACGGGACCGCGTTGCTAATCAGCGCCCTGGTCGCCATCGGCGGGACGGCCGTGTTCCTCGCCGCGTTCTGGCGGCCACCCCGCGACGCCACGACCTGATCGCCTACGAACCCGACGTCACACCCGCGCCGACGAGCTCGTTGACGAGGACGGGGACCACCTCGTGCCAGTCCCCGACGATCCCGATGTCGCACCCGCCGAAGACCAGCGCGTCCGGTGAGACGTTGACGGCGAGGATCGTCTCGGCGGCCCGGACCCCCACGAGATGGTTGAACTTGCCGCTAAGGCCGATCGCGACGTAGAGGTTGGGAGCGATCGTGCGCCCAGTCAGACCCACCTGGCGGGCCCGAGGCTGCCAGCCCTTGTCGGTGACCTTGCGGGTCGCGGCGAGCTCGGCGCCGAGGGTGTCGAGCAGCGGCGCGAGCGCGGGGTAGTCGCCGGGGTCGACACCGGCGCCCACGCCGACCACCGTGTCGGCTTCGGCGAGTGTGTCGAGGTCGTCATCACGGGTGCGGTTCCGCACCCGCACCCGTGACCGGCGTGCGACAGCCATGGGTCGAGTCTCGATCGTGGTGGCCGAACGGGAGACGAGCACCGGGAGGACCCCGACACGCACCGTCGCGAGCTGCACCGGTGAGGTGGCGGTGATCGCGGCGACGAGCTGGCCGCCGAACGCGGGCTTCCAGGCGACGAGTCGACCGTCGTCTCCGACCTCGAGATCGACCGCGTCCCCGGTCAGCCCGGCGCCGAGGTGAGCCGCAGCGCGCGCCGCGACCTCGCGTCCCCAAGCGGTGCTCGTCGCCAGGACCGCCCACGGGGCCGCGACCCGGACCCAGTCGGCGACCGCGCCGGCGACGTCCTCCTCGACCGTCGATCCCTCCAGGTGCACCGCGGCGTCCGCACCCCAGGAGGCCAACATCGCCGGCTCGGGCGGCTCGACGCAGAGCGCGACCACATGCCCGTCGATTCCGACCGCGAGGCGAGCGGCGGCCCCGAGCAGCTCCCGGGTGACCTGTGCCCGGTCGGGCTCGACGACGACGGCCACCGCGTCACCGCGCTCACCCTGAAGCGGCGGCACCGTCTCGGAGCGTTCGCCGCTGGCGTTGTGCCCGAGGGCGCCCCGTTCGACGAGCAGGTCGACGGCGCGGCGGACCTGGGTGTCCACCGGTCCGTCGAGGACCGTCCGGTCGCGCTCGACGGCATGGAGCCGCACCGTCCCGACCCGGGTCGGGCTCGCCGCCTCACCCCACGGCCCGTTGCCGAGGTCCGCGGCGCTCACCGTGCGGAGCAGGTCGGCGGGCACCGCCGCTCGTCCGAGCGGGTCGACCTTGCACGGATCGATGAGACGCTCCGCGCACGACACCACCGCCGGAAGATCGACCTCGATCTGCGCGAAGCCGTCGTCGTGCTCGCAGCGGACGTGGAGGGTGTCGCCCTGGAGGCTGAGGTAGCGGGCGCCGGTCGCGAAGGGTAATCCGAGCAGCTCCGCCAGCTCCGGCCCGACCTGACCCGTATCGGCATCGACGGAGTTCCGTCCCGTCAAGACGAGATCGAAGCCACCTTCCCGTTCGATCGCCGCGGCGAGGGCCCGCGCCGTCGCGAGCGTGTCGGAGCCCGCGAACGCGGGGTCGGTGATGAGCACACCTTCGGAGGTGACGTTTTGCTCCGTCGCCCACGCGATTGCTTCGCGCAAGGTGTCCTCCGCCGCGGGCGGTCCGAGGGTCAGGACCGTGACCGTTCCGTCTCCGACGGCGGCGGCGAGCTCGCACGCCTGCGACACGGCGCGTCGACAGTACGGATTCATCTCTAGGTCGAGGCCGTCGCGGCGCAGCCGACCATCGGGTCCGAGTTCCATCTCCTCGAAAGCCGGGATCTGCTTCACCAGGGCGGCGATTCGCATGGTCGGCGCAGCGTACGCTGTCGAGCGCTCCAATCGGAATGAGAGGTCATGCCCACCCGCGAAGCCGTCATCGTCGACACCGTCCGCACCCCGGTCGGGAAGCGCAAGGGCATGCTCGCCGGTTGGCATCCGACCGACCTGCTCGGCCACACCCTGCGGGCGCTGCTCGAACGACACGACGTCGACCCTGGGCTCGTCGACGACGTCGTCGGTGGTTGCGTCACCCAAGCCGGCGAGCAGGGATGCAACGTCACTCGCAACGCCTGGGTCGCGGCGGGACTGCCGTGGCACGTGCCGGCGACCAGCGTCGACCGGCAGTGCGGATCGTCGCAGCAGGCGATGCACTTCGTCGCCCAGGGCGTCATCGCCGGTGCCTACGACCTGGCGATCGCCTGCGGCGTCGAATCGATGACTCGGAGCCCAATGTCGAGCAACGCCCGGGGAGGTAGCGGCCCGTTCAGCGCCGCGTTCCTCGAGGCCTGCAATGGGGTTCTCGGGATCCAGTTCTGGGTGGCTCAGGTGCTCGCCGACAAGTACGGGATCTCCCGGGCAGAGATGGATCAGTTCGCGCTCGAGAGTCACCGCCGTGCCGCGGCGAACACGGACTCGGGATGGTTCGCGGACGAGATCGTCCCCGTCCCTCGGCGCGACGCCGACGGCAACTCGATCGACGGGCTGCTCGCCGTGGATGAGGGGATCCGGCGCGAGACCTCGCTTGAGATCCTCGAGGGGCTCGCGCCGGCGTGGGTCTCTGACGACCAGCCTGCTCCTGAGATCACCGCCGGGAACTCGTCGATGATGAGCGACGGCGCGGCGGCCATGTTGATCGCCGATCGAGACACCGCCGAGCGGCTTGGTCTCCCGATCCGGGCCCGGTTCACGCACTTCGCCGTGCTCGCCGACGACCCCGTGCTGGTCCTGTCGGCACCGAACCCGGTGACCCGACGGCTGCTCGAACGCTCGGGTCTGTCCATCGACGACTTCGACGCCATGGAGTGCAACGAGGCGTTCGCAGCGATCGCGCTGATGTGGGCCAAGGAGTTTCGTCCCGACCTGGAGCGGTTCAACCCTCGGGGTGGCGCCATCGCCCTCGGCCATCCGCTCGGCGCCAGCGGCGTGCGGATCATGACCACGCTGCTCCACGACCTCGAGAGCACCGGAGGCCGGTACGGCTTCCAGACCATGTGCGAGGGCGGCGGGCAGGCCAACGCGACCGTGATCGAACGCCTCGGCTGACGGCGCGTGATCGAGCTGCGGGCCGGACCGGCCCGTCTCACGTTCGACGACGGCAACGGCGGACGCATCGAGCGTCTCGTCGTCGACGGCTTCGATCTCCTCGTCCCACCGGAGCTCGACGACCACAACTACGGGATGTTCCCCATGGCGCCGTGGGCCGGCCGGATCCGTCACGGGCAGTTCCGGTTCGAGGACACCGACTACACGCTGCCGTGCAACAAGCCGCCCCACGCGATTCACGGCATCGCCCGCGACCGCCGATGGCGGATCGATCAGGTCTCCGCCGCCGCCGCGGTGGCGTCGGTGGTGCTCGACGCCCCGTGGCCGTTCGGGGGGCGCGTGGTCCAGCGCCTCGACCTCGGCGCCGACGCCCTGCACCTCACGATGGAGGTCCACGCCGCCGGTCGCCCGATGCCGGCCACCGCTGGATGGCATCCCTGGTGGAACCGGGTCCCGACCGGCACCGGCGAACCACTCGAGGTCGAGCTGCACGCCGACCTGATGTACGCCCGTGACGGCGAGGACATCCCGACCGGCGAGCTGATCCCGGTCCACGCGCCGCCCTGGGACGACTGCTTCACCGAGCTCGGGACCCCCGCCGCGGTCCTGACCTGGCCCGGGGCCTACACGGTGACGCTCGAGACTGACTGCTCCTGTCTCGTGGTGTTCACCGAGCCGGAGCACGCCATCTGCGTCGAGCCCCAGTCCGGGCCTCCCGACGCGTTCAATCTCGACGACCCCGTGGTGACGACCGACTCACCGCTGGTGATCCACGCGAATGTTCACTGGGATCGGGGGAGTTAGGCACGACGCCGTGGGTACGCTCCTCCCGTGGTCGCCGACGAGGAGCTTGCCGCGCTCGACGCGTACTGGCGGGCCGCGAACTATCTCACCGTCGGGCAGATCTATCTCATCGACAACCCGCTGCTGCGAGAGCCGCTGCGACCGGAGCACATCAAGCCGCGTCTCCTCGGCCACTGGGGAACGTCACCGGGTCTGAGCCTCCTGTACGCGCACCTGAACCGGGTGATCCGCGAGCGCGACGCCGACGTGATCTATGTGACTGGTCCGGGCCATGGGGGCCCGGCGATCCTCGCCAACGTGTACCTCGAGGGCACGTACTCCGAGGTGTACCCGGAGGTGACGGAGGACGCCGACGGGATGCGTCGCCTGTTCCGTCAGTTCTCCACCCCGTACGGGGTGCCGAGTCACGTGAGCGTGCCGACACCAGGCTCGATCCACGAAGGCGGCGAGCTCGGCTACGCGCTCGTCCACGCCTTCGGCGCCGCGTTCGACAACCCACAGCTGGTCGTGGCGTGCGTCATCGGGGACGGCGAGGCCGAGACCGGTCCCCTCGCCGGCTCGTGGCAGGGCATCAACTTCCTCAACCCCGCCCGTGACGGCGCGGTCCTGCCGATCCTGCATCTCAACGGCTACAAGATCTCGGGGCCAACCGTGCTCGGCCGCTCCGATGACGAGGCGGTCGCGTCCATCCTCACCGGGTACGGCTACGACGTGCACTTCGTCGAGGGTGACGATCCGGCCTTGGTCCACCGCACGCTGGCCGAGACGCTCGACCGGTGCTTCGACTCGATCAGCGCCATCCAGCACGAGGCCCGCACCGGTGGCGTCACGGGCCGTCCCCGCTGGCCGGCGATCGTGCTGCGCACCCTCAAGGGCTGGACCGGCCCGAAGGTCGTCGACGGTGAACCGGTCGAAGGCACGTTTCGGGCTCACCAGGTTCCGATCCCATCACCTCGTGAGAACCCTGAGCATCTGCGGCTCCTCGAGGAGTGGATGCGCTCCTATCAGGCCGAGGAGCTCTTCGACGGGGACGGGCACTTCGACGCCGGCCTGGCGGGCCTCGCGCCCGGCGGAGATCGGCGCATGGGCTCCAACCCGCACGCCAACGGAGGGCGCGTCCTCCAACCGCTCGACCTGCCCGACTGGACGACGTATGCCATCCCGGTCGCGAAGCACGGTGCCGAGCTCCATGAGTCGACCCGTCGCCTCGGCGAGCTGCTCCGCGACATCTTCGTCAACAACCGCGACGCCGCCAACTTCCGTCTCGTCTGTCCCGACGAGACCAACTCCAACCGGCTTGGCGCGGTCTTCGACGTGACCGACCGATGCTCGCTCGAGCCGACCATCCCGATCGACGACCACGTCAGCGCGGACGGGCGCGTGATGGAGATCTTGAGTGAGCACAACTGCCAGGGGTGGCTCGAGGGCTACGTCCTGACCGGACGACACGGGCTGTTCGCGAGCTACGAAGCCTTCGCGATGGTCTCGGCGTCCATGCTGGTCCAGCACGCGAAATGGCTCGAAGCCGCCACTGACCTCCCGTGGCGGGTCCCGGTGTCGTCGCTGAACGTGCTGCTCACCTCGACGTGCTGGCGTAACGACCACAACGGGTTCAGCCACCAAGGGCCCGGGCTGATCGACACGGTCATCACCAAGCGAGGCAACGTCGCTCGGATCTACCTCCCTCCGGACGCCAACTGTCTCCTCGCCGTCGCCGACCACTGCCTGCGGAGCCGAGACTGCGTGAACCTCATCGTCATCGACAAGCAGCCCCAGCCGCAGTGGCTCGATCTCGACACGGCGCGCGAACACTGCCGGGATGGCGCGTCGGTGTGGGCCTGGGCCGGATCGACCGCGGCCGGCGCCGACCCCGACGTCGTTCTGGCGTCAGCCGGCGACATCCCGACCTTGGAGCTCCTCGCCGCCGCCGACCTCCTGCACCAACAGGTTCCTGAGCTCGCGCTCCAGGTCGTCAACGTGGTCGACCTCATGGCCTTGTTCACACCGGACCAGCATCCGCACGGCATGGACGCCGGCCGGTTCGTCGACCTCTTCACGAACGAGCGCGACGTCGTGTTCGCCTTCCACGGCTACCCCGGCGCGATCCACAATGCGCTGCACGGTCGACCGAACGCGTCCCGGTTCCATGTCCGCGGCTACAACGAGGAGGGCACCACCACGACGCCGTTCGACATGGTGGTCCGCAACGGAATCAGCCGCTACCACCTGTGCTTGGAAGCCCTCAAACGAGCTCGCCGCTTCCCGCCCGACGCTGAGAGCCTCATCGCGTACTGCAACGCGCAGCTGAAGCGGCACCCGGGATACATCGCGCAGCATCTCGAAGACATGCCCGAGGTCCGTGATTGGCGCTGGTCGGGTCCGTGACCGAGCCCGGCGCGGCGGTCGTCCTCTGCGTCAACTGCGGATCGTCGTCGGTGAAGTGCGCCGTCTACGAGCTCGGATCCGGCCCCGAAGATCGGCTCGCGGCGGCGAGCGTCGACGGGTCCGGGCCCGACGCCCTCGACGAGGCGCTCCGGGTCGCGGATCCGTTCGCGGCGGCGCTGACCGGCGCCGGCCACCGGATCGTCCACGGCGGCCCCCACCACTACCAGCCGTCCCGGATCGACGACGCGTTGATCGCGGCGCTCCACGCGGCCACACCGTTCGCGCCGTTGCATCTCCCCGCCGCGCTCACCGGAATCGAGGCGGTCACGCGCCGCTACCCCGGGCTGCCTCAGGTCGCCTGCTTCGACACCGCGTTCCACCGCACGATGCCCGAGACCTCGTGGCGCCTTCCCCTCCCGGTGGGCCTCGCCGAGGCCGGGGTGCGCCGCTACGGGTTCCACGGCCTGTCGTACGAATACATCGTCGCCCGCGTCGGCGCTGACACGCTCGGGCGTGCCGTCCTCGCCCACCTCGGCAGCGGTGCCAGCCTCGTCGCGGTCCAAGCGGGACGGTCGGTGCACACGACGATGGGGTTCACCCCCTCGGGCGGAATCGTGATGAGCAATCGCAGCGGCGACCTCGACCCCGGCGTGCTCATCTACCTGACACGCCAGCTCGGTTACGACGCGGCCCGCCTCGAGCAGCTGATCGACACCGAATCGGGCCTCCACGCGCTCTCCGGCGAGACTTCGGACATGCGAGCGCTGCTCGAGCGACGAGACGCCGGCGACGAACGGGCCGGGCTCGCGGTCGCGGTGTTCTGCTCCCAGATCCGCATGCAGGTCGGCGCCTACGCCGCGCTGCTCGGCGGCCTCGACACGGTGGTGTTCACCGGCGGGATCGGTGCTCACGCCGCGGCGGTACGCGCCGAAGCGTGTTGGGGCCTGGACCACCTCGGGCTCGTGATCGACGAGGCCCGCAACGCGTCGGCGGAACCGGTGATCAGCGATCCCGGCTCTCGCGTCACCGTCCGGGTGCTCGAGACCGACGAGGACGTGATGCTCGCCCGCCACACCCAGGCGCTGCTCAGCTGACCGGTCAGGTCTCGACGAGGTTCGCCAACGCCGCGAGCTGGTCGGCGTAGTGCGTGACCGACCGATGACGCAGCCGGACCGCGAGTGCGGTCGCGCCCGCAGCCCGGTGCGCGGCGACCACCCGCCGGGCCTCATCGGGCGCGCCGAGCGGATCGAGAGGCGGCACCGGCTGCAAGATGACGTCGAGCTCACGGCTCCGTTGGCTCCACGCCTCGGTTCGGCGGGCCTTCGAGAGCAGGCCCGTCACGTCGTCGGGGCTGAGCGCGAACGGCGCCCATCCGTCACCGAGCTCAATTGCTCGTCGCAACGACCGTGGGGTGCGTCCCCCGACCCACAGCGGGATGTCGCGTTGCACCCCGCTCGGATCCACGACGAAGCCCTCGAAGCGGTAATGGGTCCCGGCGTAGCGGGGTTCGGTGATCCCGAACGCGGCGCGTAGGGCTCGCAGCGCGTCGTCAGCGCGTGGTCCCCGATCTGAGAACGGGACGTCGAGCAGGGCGAATTCCTCCTCGAGCGAACCGACACCGACCCCGAGGATCAGCCGTCCCCCCGAGATCCGGTCCAAGGTCCCGTACCGCTTCGCGATCGCGAGAGGATGGTGATATCCGACGACGAGGACGAACGTCGCAAGCCGGATCGTCGTCGTGTGCGCCGCCAGGTAGCCGAACGTGGACAGCGGGTCCCAGTAGGTCGCGCCCCGGGTCTCGGCGACCGGTCGGGGGATGGCGACGTGCTCGCTGCACGTCGCGAACTCGTAGCCGAGCCGCTCCGCGGCCACGACGACCTGCTCGACCTCGGCGATCCCGGCGTCGGTTTCCCAACCGGCGTGAGCGCGAGGCAGTCGGGTCAGGACCGGCGTGACGATGCCGAGCCGCATACATCCTCGGGGGGCTGAGGAGCGGGTCGCGATGTTCGTTGACGTTTGTCGACGGTCATTGCCCGCTCGAGTTCACTTGCGGGGGAACAAGGCCCGATCGGCGATGATGTTCTTCTGCACCTCGGTGGCACCCGCGCCGATCGACGTGTACCGCTGAAAGCTGTACAGGCGGGTCCAGGTACCCCCGTCGACAGCGTCGGGGCCGCCTCGGGCCAACAGGCCGTTTGGTCCGAGCAGGTCGACGGCGAGCTCGGCCAAGGTCTGAGCCAGGTGGCTCCACTGCAGCTTGGCGAGGGGCACCTCGGGCCAGTTCTTCTGGCCCTTGATGATCTTGGTCAGCGCCCGGTAGTTGAGCAGCTTGGTGAACTCGATGTCGGTGTGGGCCCGGGCGATGCGCTCCCGGATCTCAGGATCGTCGAGAGCCGCCGGGTTCACCGCCCGCGCCGCGGAGATCATCGCCCGCAGGTCGGCCGCCATCGTGATGGCCAAACCCGCGGTGCCGACCCGTTCGTGTCCGAGGGTGCCCATCGCGACCTGCCAGCCCGCGCCCTCCTCCCCGAGGCGGCACGACGCGGGAATCCGCACGTCGGTGAACCACACCTCGTTGAACATCTCGTCGCCGACGATGTCACGGATGGGTCGACACTCGATGCCGGGGGTGTCCATGTCGATGATGAACGCGGTGATTCCCTCGTGTTTGGCGCCCCGTTCGATGGCCTCGGGGTCGGTGCGGAACAGGTACAGGCCCCATTTGGCGAGGTGAGCGGTGGAGATCCAGATCTTCTGGCCGTTGACGACGTACTCGTCGCCGTCTCGGATGGCGGTCGTGCGAAGGTTGGCGAGGTCCGAGCCGGCCTGCGGTTCGCTGAAGCCCTGGCACCAGTGTTCGTCGGCGCTCAAGATGCCGGGAAGCCAGCGGTTCTGCTGGTCCTCGGTGCCCCACCGGATGATCATGGGGCCGATCTGCCAGAGTCCGTTCGCGTTGTAGATGCCGGGGGCCCGGACCCGCGCCATCTCCTCGGAGTAGATCACGTTCTGGACCGGGGTCGCCTCCCGGCCGCCCCACGCGGCTGGCCAGTTGATCGCGGCCCACCGTCCCTCGTTCAGGCGTCGCTGCCAGTCCTTGCGGCGTTCCTGGGTGCGCTCGACCCCGCCGGTCACCCGGCCACCGCCGGGGTCTTCGTCTCCACCCCAGTCGGCGAGGAACTTCGGGAGGTTCACCTCGAGCCATCGGCGCAGCTCGTCGCGGAACGCCTCGTCCTCAGGAGTGTGCGAGAAATCCATGCCTAGTCCGATGCTTCGATGATGCGCTTGACGGTCATGAGTGCTGCCACGCCTGGGCCTGCTGCTGGAGGCTGGCGACGGCGTTGGTGAGGTTCTGGTGCGCCGTGTCGGCGTCGGCGAGGCGGTAGGTGAGCGAGACCGCCTTGCGGTACTGCCCGACGGCGTCGATGGCCTGCTTGACCGTGGTCACCGTCTCGCCTGCGATTTGTTGCTGGCGTCCCGACGCGCCGGTCTCGATGCTCCGGAGCTTTGCCAGCTGCTGCGACAAGACATCCTGCTGGGCGAAGGCGACGACGTCGAAGGAGTGCAGCTCCGTGAAGCGCTGCACTCGATCGGCGGCCGTGATCACGGTGCCCGCGGCCTTCACCGATTGCTGGTTGGCGCCCAGGAAGCCGGTGGCGTTGGCGGTGCTGGCGCCCCGCGCGAGGTAGAGGTAGCCGACGGCGGC
>DAIPLE010000242.1:0-3274 GCA_036769425.1 Actinomycetota bacterium | reverse complement strand
ACGCGGGCCGCCTCGACGTCGTCGACGAAGAGGACGAGGTGCGGGTTGCCGATACCGGCGGCGTCACCGTGGTAGGTCACGCCGTGGTAGCCGGCCTCAAGATCGAAGGCGCTGGCCGCGTCGAGGGGGATGTCGGCCGGGTCGAAGGTCACCGGGCCCATGTCGACGGTGGCGGAACGGAGATCGCCGGTCGTGGGGTCGAGGTCGAGGTCGACGGTGCGGGAGCCGGCGGCGGTGCGAACCATGAGCCGGGCGTCGCGCGCCAGCCCCTCCTAGACCGCGACCCAGGCGAGGCAGCGGATGCCGTTGCCGCTCATCTCGGCCGGTCCACCATCGGCGTTGAAGAGCGTCATCGTGGAGTCGACCTCGTGGTCGCCGGGTCCAAGCACCATGAGCCCGTCGGCGCCGACCCCGTGATGGCGGTCGCACAGACCGGCGATGGTCGCCGGCGGCGGTCCGGGCGCGTCGGCGACGAGGAAGTCGTTGCCGGTGGCATGGAGCTTCCGGAGGAGCATCGTCACAGGCTCCAGGTTGCCAGGAGCGCCCCGATGATCAGACAGGGATTGTCCCGGGTGGCGTGCCAGGTGATGCGGGGGTCGCGCCGAAACCACATGCGCTGGCGACGGGCGAGGGACCGGGTGCGCCGGGTGATCGTGTCGAAGGTGGCGTCGTCGGGCTCGTGGCCGCCTTCGATCACCTCGGCGAGCTCGTGGTAGCCGATCGCCTGGCGGGCCGTGCGGCTGAGCCCGGAGGCGGTCACGACCGCCTGGACCTCCTCGCTGAAGCCGTTTCGACGCATGACGTCGACCCGGGCCGCGATGCGATGTCCGAGGACATGGCGTGGGAGCCACACCCCGGCGATCGACACCGGGAACACCGTCGGGCCGTAGGCGGTGACGCCCTCCCCGAACGAGGAGAACGGTGCGCCGGTGAGCTCCATCACCTCCAAGGCCCGGACGATGCGGCGGGCGTTGTGAGGATCGATGCGGCTGGCGGCGAGCGGATCGCGCGCTGACAGCTCGCGGTACGCCGCGGCGATCCCGCCGGGCTGCTGGGTGCGGGTTTCGAGCTCGGCTCGTAGGGCCAGATCCTCGCCGGGCAGTCGGAGGTCGTCCACGACCGCCTGGACGTACAGGCCGGTGCCGCCGACGAGGAGCGCGCGGCGCCCGCGAGTCTCGATGTCGGCGACGGCGGCCCGGGCCAGCGTCTGGGTGCGCGCAACGGACCAGTCGGTGTCAGCGGCGGCGACGTCGATGAGGTGGTGGGGCACAGCCCGGCGCGCCGGCAGGTCGGGTTTGGCGGTTCCGATGTCGAGACCGCGGTAGACCTGCATGGAGTCGAGGGAGACGATCTCGACGTCGCCGAGCGCCTCCGCGACGGCGACGGCGACGGCGGACTTGCCGGACGCGGTGGGGCCGACGAGGGCCAGGTGTTCGACCGTCGGGTGCTCCCGCCTCAGCCGGCGATAACCGGGATGCGTGGCACCGGTTCGCCCGCGAGCCAGTGGGGCGCCGCTTCGAGGACCCGCACGCTCAGGTAGGAGCCCGGCGGCACGGCTTCGTCAGGGCGGAAGTGGACGAGCTTGCCTTGTCGGGTGCGGCCGGTGAGCCGATCGTGGTCCTTCTTCGATGGTCCTTCGACGAGGACGTCTTCGATCCGCCCGACGCGGGCCTGGTGGCGCTCGAGGGCGTGGCGTTCCACCACCTCGGTGAGGCGGTCCATCCGGTCTCGGGTCACCTCGGGGGCGATGAAGTCATCGACCATCTCCGCCGCGGGTGTCCCGGGGCGCGGCGAGAAGATGAAGGTGTACGCGGCGTCGAACGCCGCGGCGTCGACGACGTCGAGGGTGGCCGCGAAGTCCGCTTCGGTCTCGCCGGGGAACCCGACGATGAGGTCGGTGGTCACGGCGAGGTCGGGGATGCCGCGGCGGGCGGCGTCGAGGCGGGCGAGGTAGCGCTCGGCGGTGTAGCCGCGGTGCATGCGCGCGAGGGTGCGGTCACTGCCGGCTTGGAGCGGCAGATGGAGCTGTTCGCAGACGGCTGGGCACTCGGCCATGGCTTCGATGGTCTCGGGTCGCAGGTCTTTCGGGTGGGGCGACGTGTAACGGATGCGGCGGATCCCGTCGACGGCATCGATGGCGCGGAGCAGATCGGCGAATTGGGGTCGGTACTGGCCGGCGCCGAGGTCTCGGCCATACGAGTTGACGTTCTGTCCGAGGAGCGTCACCTCGGTCACGCCGTCGTCGGCCAGCTGGTCGACCTCGCGCACGACGTCGCCGAGACGTCGGCTCACCTCGCCGCCGCGCACGCTCGGGACGATGCAGAAGGTGCACGAGTTGTCACAGCCGATCTGGATCGTGACCCACGCCGCATGCGTGGTGGCCCGCTGCGCGGGCAGGTTCGACGGGTCGGCGAGATGCTCCTCGAGGATCTCCACGACCGGAGCAGCTCCTCGCGCCTGGGCCAAGAGCTCGGGGGCCCGGTGCAGGTTGTGGGTCCCGAACACGACATCGACATGACCGGCCCGGTCCAGCACCCGGCCCCGGTCCTTTTGGGCCAAGCAGCCACCGACGGCGATCTGGAGCCCGGGTCGGCGATCCTTGAGGCTCTTGAGGTGACCGAGGTGGCCATAGAGGCGATTGTCGGCGTTCTCGCGGATGCAACACGTGTTGAGCACGATGACATCGGCAGCTTCGGGGTCATCGGTGGGCTCCATGCCCTCGGCCACGAGGAGCCCGGCGAGCCGTTCAGAGTCGTGCTCGTTCATCTGGCACCCGAAGGTGCGAACATGGAATCGCCGGGACATGCGCGCCCGAGTCTATGGGCCGGGTCTGTCAGGATCGGCCGGCGTGCAGGTCGGGATCGGGGCGTTCATCGTGGCGGCCGCCGCCGTCTCGGTCGGCTCCGTGGTCCAGGGAGCCGTCGGATTCGGGCTCAACCTGCTCGCGGCACCGTTCGTGGCGTTGGTGGTCCCGGAGGCGCTGCCCGCCACCATGGTCCTGGTGGCCTTGCCGCTGGCGGTCTCGACCGTGCGACGGGAGCATCACGCGGTCGAGTGGCCGCCGTTGCGTTGGATGCTCCTCGGGGCCGTTCCCGGCACCTTGATCGGGTTGGCCATCGTCGGTGCGGTCGACGCCTCCCAGCTCGCGGTCGTGGTGGGCACCGTCACCCTGGCCGGGGTGGCGCTCAGCGTCCTGTCCCCACCGATCCGGGTGACGGCGGGCTCCTCCCTCGCGGCCGGTTTCTTCTCGAACGTGTTCGGAACCGCGTCGTCA
>DAIPLE010000065.1:0-10366 GCA_036769425.1 Actinomycetota bacterium | reverse complement strand
GCTCAACGTGCTGGAGGAGCGCGACATCGGGGTCCGCGGCTATGCCCTGCGGCTGCCGATGGACCTGGTGCTCGTCGCGAGCGCCAACCCGGAGGACTACACCAACCGGGGCCGGATCATCACCCCGCTCAAAGACCGGTTCGGCGCCCAGATCCGCACCCACTACCCCCTCGACGTCGATGTCGAGATGGAAGTCGTGGCGCAAGAGGCCCGGCCGGTCACCGCCGACGGTCTGAACGTGTCCGTCCCTGAGTTCATGACCGAGCTCGTCGCCGAGATCAGCCAGCAGGCCCGCCGGTCTCCGCACGTCAACCAGCGGTCAGGCGTGTCGGTGCGCCTCTCGATCACGAACTACGAGACCCTCGTCGCCAACGCCACCAGACGCGCGCTCCGCACCGGCGAGCAGGAAGTGGTGCCCCGGGTGAGCGACCTCGAGGCGCTCGTCGCCAGCACCGCCGGGAAGCTGGAATTCGAGACCGTCGAGGACGGGCGTGAGGAGCAGGTCCTCGACCGCATCGTCAAGGCCGCGACGCTCGACACGTTCCGGGCCCGCTGTCGACCCGAGAAGCTGACCCAGGTCGTCGCGGCATTCGAGAACGGCCTGGTCGTCAACGCCGGCGCTGACGTCGCGTCGGCGGAATACGCCAAGCTGCTCCCCGACCTCCCGGGTCTGCGCGACACGCTCACCGACCTCGAGGTCGGCGAGACACCTGCGGGCGTCGCTTCGGCGCTCGAATTCGTCCTCGAGGGCCTGCACCTCTCGAAGCGGCTCAACAAGGACGCCGTCGGGTCTCGGGCGACCTACCGAGGCCGGGGATAACCGACCCCTTTCGGTCGGTCCACTTCTCGAGTGGTCGCGACATACGTCGCGCCGATCCCGATCCGCAGTTCGGGGTGCCTCAGAGGGGTCGGGAACCGAGGAGCTCCACGCGCCGTCGAAGCGGTCGTGAGTGGAGTGCGACACCGACGATGGGCCGTGTCGGTCGCGGCGCTCGCGGTCGTCGCGGGCTGCTCGTCGCACGAGGCGGCTGGGAGCCTTCGCTCAGGCCCTCGCCGCGCCGCCGACCGGAGCGGTACTGCGGCAGGCCCGTCATCGCAGTACCGCCTGTACACGCACTGCGGCATCGAGTGGGCGTCGATCGACGGTGTCGACTGGCACGCCGATCAACCCCGGTCGGACGGGAACGGCAACCCGCCCCCGGGTTGGGGCAATCCGTTCCAGGTCGGAACGCTCACGGTCAGCGATCACGCGACGGCGGAGTTCGTGTCCGCCGCGGGCTCGGTCACCTTCCGGCGCACGGAGCGGACCGAGCCTCCCGTCCTCTGCTCGTAGCGGCATGCTCGGTCGCGGTTCGCATCGAATGCCCGTTCGGGCACGGTGTTACGACCGCTTCGGGGACCGGACGGTTAGATGCCGGTGGGCTGCTGGTTGAACAGCCCGCAGCGGTTCGAGGCGTAGCGGTTCACGCGGTCCACCGCCCGATGCGCGGCGTCGACGATGGAACGGTCCTTGCGGACGCTCGGGTCCGCCTGGACCCGCACGAGCGCGTCGAGGAATCGCTGCGCGTCGGCATGGACGGCGGGCGGCGCCGTCGCCACGATCTGGCGGAACAGCGAGATCTGCTTCGCCGCGTCGACCTTGCCGTTGGTCTGCTCCCGTTCGAGCTCCGCCTCGTACCGGTAGGCGTTCTCGCAGAACGGCTTCGGGGCGCTCGAGGTCTGGCCGCTGCAGGCGACGCCGAGGAGGAGGAGCGTCGCGGCGACGGCCAGGAGGCGTTTCGACATCAGCGCCATTGTGTCCCGGGCCGGCGAGCGACCCTCGATCCGGGCCGCCGGCTCCGGTAGCGGGTCCGTCGAACGGTCGGTGCCGATCGGACGATACGGTGGCGTGATGTTCCGTCGACGCCGCGAGCGCGAACTGAGAGGCTTCCGGTACTCGCGGTGGGACGGAAGCCAGCGGGGCTTCGATCTCGACGCTGATGCGCTGCTCGACGAGATGACCGACGACCTGCTCTATCACGGTGACCTCCACGCGTCGCTGCGTCGGCTGTTGCAGCAGGGGATGCGGGACCGCAACGGGGAGCAGCTGATGGGGCTGCGCGACATGCTCCAGAAGCTGCGGGAGCAACGCAAGGAGATGCTGGACCGCTACGACCTCGGCGGGGTCTACGAAGAGATCGCCGACGAGCTCCGCGAGATCGTCGAACAGGAACGCGAAGGCATCGATCGCCGGGTCGACGAGGCCCGCCAGGCGGGCGACACGCGCCGTCAAGAGATCGTCGACGAGGTCGCCCAACGCCGCCGCGAGCAGCTCGACGGACTCCCGCCCGACCTGGCCGGGAAGGTCAATGAGCTCCAGCAGCAGGACTGGATGGACGACGGCGCCCGCCAGCGTTTCGAAGCGCTGATGGACCAGCTGCGCGAGCAGCTCATGCAGAGCTACTTCAACCAGATGTCCGACGGGATGCAGAACCTGTCCCCAGAGCGCATGCAACAGATGAAGGACATGCTCGCCGAGCTCAACCAGATGCTTGAGCAGCGTGAACGCGGTGAGGAGCCCGACTTCAAGGGCTTCATGTCCCGCTACGGCGACTTCTTTCCCGGGAACCCTCAGAGCCTCGACGAGTTGCTCGAGCAGATGGCCCAGTCCATGGCCCAGATGCAGCAGCTGATGAACTCCATGACCCCCGAGCAGCGAGCCCAGCTCCAAGGCCTGGCCGAGTCGCTCCTCGAGGACATGGACCTGCGCTGGCAGGTCGACCAGCTCTCGCGCAACCTGCAGCAGGCCTTCCCCAACCTTCCGTGGGAAAAGTCGATGAAGTTCCAGGGGGACGACCCGCTCTCCATGGGCCAGATGCCGGGTCTGCTCGACACGCTCGGCGACATGGACGACCTCGAGCACCTGCTCCGTCAGGCAACCCAACCGGGAGAGCTCGCCGAAGTGGACCTCGACCAGGCCCGTGAGCTGCTCGGCGACGACGCCGCCCGTTCCCTGGAGCGCCTTGCCGAGCTCGCCCGCCTCCTCGAGGAAGCCGGCCTCATCGAGCAGCGCGAGGGCCGCCTCGAGCTGACCCCCCGGGGGATCCGCGCCATCGGCCAGAAGGCCCTCGGTGAGCTGTTCCGCAAGCTCATGAAGGACCGGGCCGGCCAGCACGAGGTCGAGCGCACCGGTGAAGGGCATGATCCCGCCTACGAGCACAAGCCTTACGAGTGGGGGGACCCGTTCCGCTTGAACGTCGAGCAGACGGTCAAGAACGCCATCTGGCGTCAGGGTGCCGGGACGCCGGTTCGCCTCTCACCGGCCGACTTCGAGGTCGAACGAACCGAGCAGATGACCCGCAGCGCCACCGTGCTGCTCCTCGACGTGTCGCTCAGCATGCCGATGCGCGACAACTTCCTATCCGCCAAGAAGGTGGCGATGGCGTTGCACGCCCTCATCACCAGCCAGTACCCGCGCGACTACATGGGCCTCGTGAGTTTCGGGCGCGTCGCACGCGAGGTGGCGCCTGAACGGCTGCCCGAGATGAGCTGGGATTTCGAGTGGGGCACGAACATGCAGCATGCGCTGCTGCTCGCGCGGAGGATGCTGGCCCATCAGACCGGGACCAAGCAGGTGATCATGGTCACCGACGGTGAGCCGACCGCCCACATCGAAGGTGGTGAACCGTTCTTCCAGTACCCGCCGTCGCCGATCACCATCGAGGAGACGCTCAAAGAGGTGATGCGCTGCACGCGCGAGGGCATCCGCATCAACACCTTCATGCTCGATGAGAGCTACTACCTGCGCAGCTTCGTCGAGCGCATGATGCAGCTGAACCGGGGACGGGCGTTCTTCACCACGCCGGACAACTTGGGCGACTACGTGCTGGTCGACTTCCTCGAGCAGCGACGCCAGCAGCGGCGCGCCAGCTGATCCACGACCCGTCGGCCTCCGCCCGGCCGGGTCACAGCCGGTGTCGATACGCGGTGAGCGCCCGGTCGTCGAAGCACACGAAGCGGACCACTTCGACCCCGCTCGGCGTGCCCTGGACGGTGGCGACGGCGATGTCGGTCGCCGCCTCGAGCGGGTAGCCGTAGATGCCGGTACTGATGGCCGGGAACGCCAGCGACGCGGCGCCCAGGTCGTCGGCGACCGCGAGGCAGCGCCGGTAGGCCGAGGCGAGCTGTTCGGCCTCCCCGTGGTCGCCGCGGTGCCAGACCGGCCCGACGGCATGGATCACCCACCGGGCCGGGAGGTCGAAGGCCGGGGTGGCCTTGGCGTCGCCAGTGGCGCAGCCACCGAGGGCCGCGCAGGCCTGGTCGAGGGCCGGTCCGGCGGCGGCGAAGATGGCGCCGCACACCCCGCCGCCGCGAGCCAGCGCCGGGTTGGCGGCGTTGACGATGGCGTCCACGGCCTCGGTGGTGATGTCCCCCCGGAGGGCCTCGAGCCGGGTCACGGCCGAATTCTCGAAGAAATCATGTCCGCGAATCGCCCAGAACGGCACAAAAGCCAGGGCGCGCAGGAAGTTCTGCTTGCGCCGCCGGCTTGGAGGCAGTCAGAGTACCACCAATGGAATTCCATCGATGTGATTTCGAGGGGATGCCGGTGCAGGTTCAAGAATTCATGCAGTTGGTGCAGGGCCTCCCTGTCGAGAGTGACGGGCGGCGGTGGCAGGAGCGGGCGAACTGCCTCGGGGTCGACCCCGACCTGTTCTTTCCCGAACGGGGAGCATCGACTCGAGAGGCGAAGGCGGTGTGCCGAGGGTGCGAGGTCCGGGCCGAGTGCCTCGAATACGCCCTGGATCACGGCGAGAAGTTCGGCATCTGGGGTGGCCTCTCGGAGCGGGAGCGCCGCCGGGTCCGCCGCCAGCGGGCGTTGGAACGTCGGCGCCTGGCCTCAGCCTGACACCGCCCTAGGCGGACCGGACCGCCAGGCGGCTTTCGATCGACCGTGACCGGTCGAGGCCGGTCCGGGCTCGGAACGCCGGGCTGCAGCACTCCACCGCCTCGCCCGGGACCAACCCCACCCACTCCACCCGGGCCACCGCAGCCCCTGCGGTCTCGGCGCCCGCGGCGACCGCATCGCAGGCCGCTTCCACGCTGGTGGCGCTGAGGTCGGTGACGTTCATCGAGACCTGCACCTGACCGGTGGACCGGAGCCGGAATCCGAGAGCCCGGACCCCGCGTAGGCCTCCATCGCGTTCGCGAACCGTCGCGGCGACGGAGCGGGCAAGGGCCAGGTCGTCGCGGTCGAGCCAGCAGTTGACCGCGACGAGCGGCGGCCGGGCGCCGACCGCGGTGGCGCCCCACCTCGGATGGGGTTGCGGCGGTCCGACGTCGGGCGCCCGGTGCGTGAAGGCGTCGCGGCGCAGCGAGGGCAGGTCGCGGCCCTCGGGGTCGGCGGCGCCGTAGAAGAAGGCCGGGATCCCGAGCTCCGCGGCGATGCGGGCGGCGAACTCCCGGGCGGCGTCGACGGCGACGCCCGAGGGCTCACCCAGCGCGACGAACGGCACCACGTCGAGGATCCCGAAGCGGGGATGGACCCCCTCGTGGCCCGAGAGGTCCAGCTCCGCGGCGGCGGCGCGGGTGAGGCCGGCGGCCGCCCAGGCGGCGTCGCGGGGCCCCGGTCCGGCCAGCGTGAACACCGAGCGGTGATGGTCCGGATCGGCATGGAGATCGAGCAGCGCGTCGCCGCAGGCGGTGGCAAGCCGCGACAGCACGGCCGCGTCGCGGCCCTCGGCCACGTTGACCACGCACTCCAGCACAGGACCAACCGTACGTGGGGCGCCCGGGACCGAGCCGGGCCGCGGGACTCAAATAGGGTGACGGCGGTGCGGATCGGGCTGGCGTTGCCCCAATACGACTACTCGGTGCCCGGGGAATCGCCGCTCAGCTTCGCCACCCTGGCTGACCACGCCCGCCGGGCTGAAACGCTGGGCTTCGATTCGCTCTGGCTCTCCGATCACCTCTTCTTGGACCTCGCCAAGTATGGGGGCGGACCGCACCGCTACGGGGCCTTCGAGCCGATCGCCACCCTCGCCGCGCTCGCCCACGTCGTCGAACGACCTCGGCTGGGGACGCTGGTGCTGTGCGAGGCGCTTCGCCCTCCGGCGGTCCTCGCCAAGGCGTTGGCGACCCTGGACCGGCTGACCGGCGGCCGCCTCGATGTGGGTCTCGGCGCCGGCTGGTACGAGCCGGAGTACGAGGCGATCGGGATGGCGATGCCCCGGCCCGGGGTGCGGATCGACCGGCTCCGCGAGGCGACCGAAATCGTGGCGGCGCTCCTCACCGGCGAGCCGCTGACCTATGCCGGGACGTACCACCAGGCCCGGCACGCGGTGTTGAATCCCCCTGCGCTCCAGGTGCCGCGCCCCCCGGTGTTCATCGGCGGCAAGGGCGACCGGGTGATCCGCACCGCGGTGTCGAGCGCCGACGGGTGGAACACCTGTTGGGTGTGGACCCCCGACGCCTACCGGGAGCGACTCACGGTCTTCGACGCGGCGGCGGACGAGGCCGGACGCGACCCGGAGCAGGTGTGGCGGTCCCTCGGGCTTTACACCCTCGTCGGTGACAGCGAACGGGACCTCGCGAGCCGCTTCGAGCGGCTCCGGTCGGTGACCCCCGCCGGTGTCCTGGACGACGTCACCCTCGACGAGTTCCGAAGCGGTCGTCTGGTCGGGACCGTCGCCGAGGTGCGCGAGCAGGTCGAGGAATGGGCGGAGCTCGGGGTGGAGACGCTGATCGTTGGCGCCGGCGCGTTGCCGTTCCAAGTCGGGTCCCTCGACGACGTCGAGGCCATCGCCGACGCGCTCATCGGGCCGGGTGGCTCGGGGCGGCGGTAGGGTGACGTCGCCCGCACCGAAGATCGCGAGGTCGCAGTGTCGCCGGGACCCGCGGAGTTGCTCGCCGTCCTCGCCGTCGTGGTGCTCCTGCTCAACACCTCGCGTCTCGCTCGGCTGGTTCGTCGACTCCGAGGTCCACACCCGCCGGGCGAGGGCCGCCCAGGCTCGCCGCCCGCTTCCTGACCGGCGCCGGGTCCTCCGGATCGGGAACCCGGAACCCCTGCCCCGTCGTTCTCCCCATGGCTGACGGCGTTCCCACGTGGGAGGAGGTGGCCCGCGACTACGGCCGCTTCCTCTACAGCGTGGCCTACCGCTTGGCTGGCAATCCCGAAGACGCGCAGGACCTCGTCCAGGAGTCGCTCATCCGGGTCCGAAGGGGCCTCGAGCGTTACGAGCCGGGGTCCCTGGAAGGCTGGCTGGCCCGAATCGTGACGAACGTGTTCCTGGACGAGGTGCGTCGGCGACGCCGACGTCCTGCCGACGCGCTTCCGGACAACCCCGAGCGGGTCCTGCCCGCCACGCCCGCCGCCGACGAGGCGAGCCAGCAGCTCTCCGATGAGATCCAGCAGGCCCTCGCCGACCTCCCCGAAGACTTCCGGGTGCCGGTGGTGCTCTGTGACGTCGCCGACCAGTCATACGAGCAGATCGCCGGGACGCTGGGTATCCCGGTCGGGACCGTCCGGTCACGCATCCATCGAGGGCGACGGCTTCTGCGAGCGACCCTGACCGGGCAGGGGGTGGCATGACCCCGCTCGAGTGGTCCGAGGATCTCCTCTCCGCGTATCTCGACGGGGAGCTCGACGCCGAGACCCGATCGGCGGTCGAAGCCCACCTCCCAGACAGCCCGGAGTGGCGAGACGTGCTCGGCGACATCAGCGCGGCTCGGGACGCGGTGCGCGCCCTTCCCGAGGTCGACCTCACCCCCGAAGCGTGGAGGCACGTCCGGGCGATCGTCGCCGCTGACGAGGCGGCGCCTCTCCCCGCGGCCCCGGGACCCGTCAGCGCGCTCCGGTCCCGGGTTCCCCGCCGGCCGGCCCGATGGGCCGGTGTCGGCGCGGCCGTGGCCGCCGTGGCCGCCGTCGTCGCGGTGGTGTTCGTCCCCGGTCCCGCCCGGGTCACCCCGAAGGTCGCGACGTTCGCCACCGAGCACTCGGCTCGAGCCTCGCTGGCGAGCGACCCGGTGAGCTCCCTCGCCGGTGCCAGCGTCATGCGAGGACTGGGACGGTGATCAGAACCCGGGTCGGGCTTTCGATCGCCGCGCTCGCGGCGATCGCGGTCGTCGGCGCCGCGACCGCCGCGCCCGCGCAACCGTCCGGAGACGGTGAGCGGCTGCTCCACGACGCCCAAACCGCCAACGCGCACCAGTCGTACGCCGGCGTGCTCAGTGTCGACTGGACTGACCACGGGGCCCAGCACCACACCGAGGCGTTCACCCATGTCGTCGACGGCGAGGTCGAGGTCGGTGGAGGGAACAGTCGGATCCTCAGCGAGGGAAACCAACGCTGGGTGGGCGCGCCCGGCGCCTGGGCGCTCGTGGTGGGATCCGACAGCACCGCCGCCGCGCCGCCGAGCGCCGACGCCAGCTGGCACTTGCGGACCGGGCCGGGACCCACCGTCGCCGGCCGCGCCACGACCGCGGTTGTCGCCGCCGATCCCTCCAGCGGCACGCCGCGAGCGCGGTTCTTCATCGATGCTGCGACCGGGACCCTCCTGCGACGTGACGTCCTCGATGCCCGAGGCCGCCTGGTGCGCGACGTGAGCTTCGAGGCGTTCCTCCCGCTCGGCGCCACCCTGAGCCCGGTGCATCCCCAGACGGCGAAGTCCGAAGAGCCCGTCACGCTGCGGTCCGTGCCCTCCGGCTACCAGGCCCCGAGCTCGATCGGGCGCTACCGGCTCCTCGGGCGGTACCGCCAGCCGGACGGGACGATCCAGCTCTACTACGGCGACGGGATCTTCACCCTGTCGCTGTTCGAGCAGCAGGGCACGATCGACTGGGGATCGCTGCCGGCCGGGACGTCACTCGAGATGAACGGGGACCAGACCCGGCTCTATCAGACCGCGACGAGCAGCGTCGCGGTCTGGAGCCACCACGGTCTGATCGTGACCGCCGTGTCGGACGCCGCGCCCGACGAAGTGCTGCGCGCGGAGCGCGGCATCACCAGCGGGGGTGGCGGCGGCGGGGCCCTGCACGACGTGGCGCACTTCGTGCTCGGACCCTTCGGCTGGGACTGACGCGCCCCGGACAGGGTCCGCGTAGCGTGCCGACATGCCCGACCCGAGTGTCGCGGTGCGCCCCCGTCTGGCGATCGTCCTCGCGGCGATCGGCGGCTGGGTCGACGCGATCGGGTTCCTGACCCTCTTCGGTCTGTTCACCGCGCACCTCAGCGGCAACACCGCCCGTCTCGGTGTCGCGCTTGGTCGCGGCGAAGCGAGCACCGCGCTCACGTACGCGGTGCCGATCGTGGTGTTCTTCGGGGGCGCGGTCCTCGGCATGGCGTTCATGACCGCTCGGCACGCCCGCGGACGGGACGCGATCGCCCCGCTGCTCACGGTCGAGGCGGTGCTGGTCGCGACGTTCATGGTCGTCGGTACGATGCTGCGCGACGCTGGCGATCTCACGCCCCGGTCCGCGGCGTACTACGGGCTGGCGGTGCTGGCGGTCGCGGCCATGGGGCTGCAGACCGCGGCGTTGCGACACGTCGCGGGGGTCCCGGTGCACACGACGTTCATCACCGGGATGGTCACCCACTTCGCCGAGGCGATTGTCGGCGTGGTTCGCCGAGACCAGCGGGGGGCGTCACAGCGCGCCGGTGTGTATGGGGGCCTGGTCGCCGCCTACGTCGGCGGCGCGGTGGGCGGTTCGGCCCTCGAAGGCCCGTGGGCGCTCTGGGCGTTGAGCGTGCCCGTGGCGGTCCTCGTGGTGGTCAGCGCCGCGACGCGAGGCGCAGCGGAATAGGCCCTCAGCGGGTGGCGAGGCGCCGTTGGCGCAGGATGCGTCGTCGCTCGCGTTCGGAGCAGCCGCCCCACACCCCGTGATCGATCCGGAACTCCAGCGCGTATTCGAGGCACTCGGCCTTCACGGGACAGTCGGCGCAGACCCGCCGGGCCCGGTCGACTCCCACCCCGTCGGACGGGAAGAACGACCCGGGGGCGGCCTCCCGGCATCGGGCGTGGAGCATCCACGACGGGGTGTGGTGATCGGGGCGGGGGAGCTCGTCCATGCCAGTCAAACGGACCCGGCCCGGCGCCGGTTCCCCGTCACCGTCCGATCGGGGGCGAGGCCGTCGGGGCCCTGACCGGTGCTCGGGCTCGGGCTGACCGATAATCCTCCCGAACCCGGTCTGCGAGATGAGCGTTGGATCGAAGGGTCGCGTTGCCCCACCCGTCCGTGTCCCGAGGAGAGCACCATGGCTGACGAACCTAGCCGGGACGACACCACACCCCTGGCATCCGCCGACCTCCCGCCGGAGGTCGGCGCGACCGGTCCGCAGGCCGTCCCGGTGACGCCGCCTGCTCCCGACGCGACGGCGCCAGGCTTGGAGCCG
>DAIPLE010000241.1:0-3336 GCA_036769425.1 Actinomycetota bacterium | reverse complement strand
CAGTGAGGAGGACTGGCACGACCCGTTCGATGGCTTCGACCCCGACCGCTGGCGCGAGCCAATCGCGGTCAACCTGTTCGGCTCGCTGGGGCTGACCCAAGCTGTCGTTCCGCACCTGCGCGCCGCCGGCGGTGGATCCGTGATCATGATCACGACTCTCTCGGTCAAGAACCCGGTACCGCTGCTCGCTGGCTACGCGGCGTCGAAGCGGGCGCTCACGACCGCGGCGCAGGTGATGGCGAGAGAGCTCGGCCCGCATCACATCCGGGTGAACTGCGTCGCGCCCGGCCACATCCGGGGCGGGTCGCTCGACGAGTACTTCGCCTGGATCGCCGAGCGGCGCGGTGTCGACGTCGATACCGTCGCGGCGGAGATCGCCTCGATGAACGCGCTGCCGCATCTCGCCACGCCCGACGAGATCGCCGGCGCGGTCCTCTTCTTTGCCAGTGACCTGTCTCGCGTCGTCACCGGCCAGGCCCTCGACGTCAACTGCGGTCGAACCCTCGGGTAGACCGTGGGGGAAAGGAAACCCAATGCTGCTCAAGGACAAAGTGGGAATCGTCTCCGGTGTCGGCCCCGGACTTGGCAAGGAGATCGCACTCGCGTTCGCTCGGGAGGGCGCCCACCTGGTGTTGGGCGCCCGCACCGAGTCGTACCTGGCCGAGGTGCAGGCCGAGGTCGAGGGGCTCGGCCGGCGAGCCCGGTACGCGCCCACCGACATCACGGACCAGGCGCAATGCGATCGTCTGGTGCAGACCGCGATCGACGAGTTCGGGCGAGTCGACGTGCTGGTCAACAACGCGTTCGCCGCTGACGTCTTCCAGCTTTTCGAAGACGTCGATCTCGACGCGTGGCGTCGAATTGTCGACGTCAACCTGTTCGGGAGCCTCCAGCTCACCAAGTCAGTGATCCCGGTGATGAAAGACCAGGGCGGCGGCTCGATCGTCTTCGTCAACTCGATGATCGTCCGAAAGATCCTTCCGCTCCAGGGCGGCTACGCGACGTCCAAGGGCGCGCTCCTGACCGCGGCGCACGTGCTCGCCAAGGAGCTCGGCCCGTACAAGATCCGGGTCAACTCCATCGTTCCCGGTTGGATGTGGGGCCCGTCGGTGCAGGGGTACTTCGCGCTGATGGAGAAGCAGACCGGCAAGTCGGTCCAGGACCAGTACGACGAGATCGCCTCGCAGATCGCTCTGGGGCTCATCCCGACCGATGACGACTGTGCGAACGCGGCCGTGTTCTTCGCGTCCGATCTCTCGTCGGTTATCACCGGCCAAGCCCTCGATGTCAACGGCGGCGAGGTGTTCCACTGACCCGCCGCGACGCCGAAGCGGCGCTCGATGCGTCCGCGACACGAGCCGGCGCCCGGCTCGGTGTGGACGGGCCCGCCTTGCTCCGCGAACGCATGGCGATCATGGACATCGGACCGGCGACGACCGTGTCCGCCGGCGGGTCGTGTCGTCTCCTTCCGGCCGCGGATCGCCGCTGGGTGGCGATGAACCTCGCCCGGCGCGACGACCTCGACCTGCTCGCGGCGTGGATGCGACGGCCCTGGGACGGCCCGGTTTGGGATGCGGTCGCCGACGCCCTCCGCGACCAGCCCGCGGAGGCCGCGGTCGAGCGGGCCCAGCTGCTCGGCATTCCCGCCGCGATCGCCGTGTCACCCCCCGCGCCTCGCCGGGTCGCGACGCGCCTCGCGGGACCGGCTCGGCGCACCCCGACCCTCGTTCTCGACCTGTCGAACCTGTGGGCAGGGCCGCTGTGCGCCCGCCTCGTCGGGGACGCCACCGAGCTGCGGGTGGTCAAGGTCGAGGACCCGCAGCGCCCCGATGGCGCCCGCGGTGGACCGCCGCCGTTCTGGCACCGCCTCAACGGGGCGAAGGAGCACACCGCGGTCGAGTTCGCCACCGACGCTGGCCGGCGGGACCTCGCCGCGCTGCTCGACGACGCTGACGTCGTCGTCACGTCGGCCCGCCCCCGTGCGCTCGACGCGCTCGGTCTGAATCCCGCCGAGCACGCCGCCCGCGGCGGCGTGTGGGTGACGATCACCGGGTACGGACTGACCGGCCCGTGGCGCAACCGGGTGGCGTTCGGCGACGACGCTGCGGTCGCCGGCGGCGCCGCCGTTGTCGCCGGCGCCGCGGACCACCCGGCGTTCGTACTCGACGCCGTCGCCGACCCGCTCAGTGGCCTCTGCGGGGCGGCCGCGGCACTGGACGCGCTCGACGCCCGCCGCGGCGCGATCATCGATGTCTCCCTGCGCGACGTCGTCGCCGACGCGCTCACCGCCGGGCAGTACGCTGCGCAGACCGACCAGGAGGTCACATGATGGCGCGACTCGAGATGCCCGAAGGCGAGCAGCCCGAGATCGTTCGTGTCTGGGGGTTGCGTCCCGAGATGGGCGAGGCGGTGCAACGCCTGTCCTACGCGGTGTACTCCCAGAGCGCCCTACCCGCTCGGGTTCGCGAGGCTGCCCGCATGCGGATCGCGCACATCAACGACTGCGCGGTCTGTCGAGGCTGGCGCATTCCCGAGCTCGCCGAACAAGGTGTCGACGAGGAACTCTACGAGCACGTCACCGACCCTGACGCGGGGGTGTACTCCGACCAGGAGCGACTCGCGATCGAGTTCGCCGAACGGTTCGCCCTCGATCACCGTTCGATCGATGACGCCTTCTTCGCGCGCCTTCACGAGCACTTCAGCGACGCCGAGATCCTCGACCTGACAATCTGCGTCGGGAACTGGCTGGCATTCGGGCGTCTGACCATGATCCTGGACCTCGACGAAGCCTGCGCGGTTCGCCCCCGAGCCTCGGTGTGACGACCACCACCATCGACTTCTTCGACCCGGCCCTGTTCGCCGGCGGACCACCGCACGACCTGTTTCGCCGGCTCCGGTCCGAGCAGCCGGTCTGCTTCCTTCCCGAACCGGCCGGCCCAGGCTTCTGGGGCGTCTTCGCGTACAGCGACGTCGTCGAGGTGTCGCGCCACCCACAGCTCTTCGGTTCTCATCCCAACACGATGATCACCGACGCGGACAACGACGGCGGCGGCGCCGGGGAACTCATGCTGAACCAGGATCCGCCGCGCCACACCAAGCTCCGCAAGCTCGTCAACCGGGGCTTCACCCCTCGTCAGGTCGCGTTGCTCGAACCCCGCGTTCGGGACCTTGTCGACCGGATACTCGAGCGTGCCGCCGACCGTCAGCACCTTGACCTCGTCGCGGACGTCGCGGTGGAGCTCCCGTTGCAGGTCATCGCCGAGCTCGTTGGGGTCCCCGAGCACGAGCGGCACACCGTGTTCGCCTGGACCGAACGAATGATGAGCAGCGATCCCG
>DAIPLE010000240.1:0-3342 GCA_036769425.1 Actinomycetota bacterium | reverse complement strand
GACAACGGGACCAACTGGTACGTCACCGGCGCCGCCGACAGCCGCTGGGACGACAACGACCTGAACCAGCTCAAGAACGTGCCGGGGACGGCGTTCGATGTCGTCAACACCGGCCCGGTCACGACCGGCTAGCCGGGACGTGTGATCCTGGGCCGGTGAGCGGGTCCCGATCTCGACCCGGCCCCGACCCGGCCGGTCCGGGCCAGGAATTGGTCTGGGCGTACCCGCGTCCACCGCGGCTCGCGGCCAGCCGCCGCTCGTTGCGCGTGGTGCTCGACGGGAACGTGATCGCGCAGACCACCCGGGCGTTCCGAGTGCTGGAGACCAGTCACCCGCCGAACTACTACTTCCCAGCCGACGACGTCGCCGACGGTGCGCTGGCGCGAAGCCGCGGTACGTCCTGGTGCGAATACAAGGGTCGCGCCCATTACTTCGACGTCCGCGGCGGGGACCGAGCCGAGCGCGACGCAGCGTGGGGTTATGACGATCCGAGTCCCGGATTCGAACCGATGCGAGGGTACGTCGCGTTCTATCCCGGCCGGATGGACGCCTGCTTCGTGGACAACGAGCTCGTCGTCGCCCAACCCGGCGGGTTCTACGGAGGGTGGATCACCGCCGACGTCGTCGGCCCATTCAAGGGCGCGGCGGGAACGCTCGGCTGGTGACGCCCTACTTGACGAGGCGTGAGAAGCGGCGGTCGGCGAGCACCTTCCCGTCGGTCTGACACGCCGGGCAGTACGTCACCTCGTAGGAGTCATAGGACACCCGCCGCATTGGGTCCCCGCACCGGGGGCACGGCGTCCCGCTTCGTCCGTGGACCTCGAAGTGACCGCCGAGCTTCGGCTCCGACAACCCTCCGGTGCGCGTCCGTTCCCGGTCGAGCCCGTCGTGGAGCACGGCGCGCACCGCGCCGAGAAGCCGCTGGCGTTGCGCCGCGTCGGTGCCGGCGAGCGTGGCATAGGGGGATAGGTGGGCCCGCCAGAGCGCGTCGTCGGCGTAGCCGCGTCCGACGCCGGCGACGGTGGACTGATCCCGGAGCAGGGTGTGCACCCGGCGACGATCCGCGCCGTGCAGGACCAGCTCGGCGAAGTCGTCGTCGTCGGGCTCGGGTCCAAGCCGCGCGAGCGGCCCGTCGTCGTCGGCGGCCAGCACCCACCATGCCGCCTTGCGCTCGGTGCCGTGCTCGCGGATCAGGACCGCCGCCTCGGGCTGCTCGTCGCCACCGAATCGGAGCCGGACGACGCCGCCCTTCCCGCCCCGGTTGCGTTTGGGGGGCTGCTCGAGGTCGAGCCGTCCCGCCTGGGAGAGATGAACGAGGAGGCGCGGGGACCGCGCCTGGGTTTCGTCGAAGTCGAAGACCAGGTACTTGCCGCGTCGTCCGACGGCTCGCAGCATCCGTCCGATCAGCTCGTCGGGTGACGGGGTCACGGTCTTGAGGCCGGCGAACCCGAGGGGCTCCCACCCGGTGAGCGTCCGGCCGGCGAGGTCCACGTGGACCCGCTCGGCGAGCGCCTGCATCTGGGGGAGTTCGGGCACCCCACGATTCTGTCGCGCCGCGACCGGGTCAGCCGACGGCCAGCCCGCTCGGTGTCAGCGGCGGCGAGGGGTCTTGGTGCCCATCCGTTTCAAGATGGTGCGACGCCGCTCCTGGAGGTCCGCGAAGGTGAGGCGATCGACGTCCGCGGGGACCAAGAACCCGGCTTTGATGGCGTCGACGTCGACGCGCGCGGCCGCGGGGTCGAGGCCCAACTCGCGGACCAGGCGATCGCCGTGGTGGGTGATGAAGTACTGGTGGATGTGGACGATCTCCTCGATGAGGTCGAGGTCGGGGGCGAGGCCAGCGGTCGCGGCATTGAGGAACATGAGGTTCTTGACGAACAGCATCAGCTCTTTCGGCGCCCGGGCGCCGTACCCGAGGAGCTTCTTCACGAGCTCTTGGAGCTCGTCGACCATCTCGGTGGCCGACATCTGGGTCGGGTCCTTGACCGGCTGGTCGAGCTCCAGGTCGGCGAAGACTGCGTCGAGGTCGGTGTCGGACGGGAAGGCGCCGAGGTCTCGCAGCGCGGCGATCTGACCCTTGACGTCTCCGGCGGTCCCGGTGAGCAGCAGGCGGAGGAAGGCCACTCGCTGGGGCTCGGTAAGTCGCCCGGTGATCCCGAAGTCGAAGAGGACGGTGCGGCCGTCCGCTTCGACGAGGAGGTTCCCGCCGTGGAGGTCGCCATGGAAGACGCCGTAGAGCATGGCGCCTTCCAGGCAGGCGATCAGCCCGGCGCGCAGCACCGCGGTGGTGTCGATGCCCGCGTGGCGCATCGACGCGACGTCGTCGAACGCGAACCCGCGGAGGCGTTCCATGACAAGCACCCGTGGTGTCACCAGCGTCGGATGGGGCCGGGGGACGACCATGGCCCGCTGCTCGGTCTCGGCGAACACGCGCGCCAGGTCGAGCATGTTCTCCGCTTCGAGGCGGAAATCGAGCTCTTCGACGATCTGCTCCGCGAACAGCTCGATCAGCGCCGGCGGGTTGGCGAGGGCCGAGACCGGGATCCGTCCGACGAGATGCGGTGCCAGCCACGCCAGCGCGCGCACATCGGAGCGCATCAGCGCCGCGACCCGCGGGCGTTGGACCTTCACCACGACCTCTTCGCCGGTCACGAGTTGGGCGCCGTGGACCTGAGCGATTGACGCGGCGGCGATCGGCTCACGGTCGAACGCGGCGAAGACTTCGTCGAGGGGGCGGCCCAGGTCTTCTTCCACGACGGCGCGGATCGCGGCGAAGGGCTCGGGGGGCACCTGGTCCCGCAGCTTCTTGAACTCGGTGACGAGCTCGTCGGGGAAGAGCCCTTCGAACGCCGAGATGATCTGGCCGAGCTTCACGTACGTGGACCCGAGCTGTTCGAACGAACGGCGCAGCCGCCGGGACAGGCCAGCCTGGGAGGTGCTCGTGCCTCGCTCCCGGACGTACCAGACGCCGAGGGCCCGGGCGAGGCTCGCCACCGAGCGGAGCAGTCGGCCCGCCGGCGGGAGCCGGTGCGGTTCGAGGAGCCGAGGGACGTCGGCTCGGGTCTGGGCCCGGACAAGGTCGAGACCCTCGTTCCAGCGGAGCTGTCCCGGGTCGATGACCCACGGTCCGACCGCCGTGAACGCGAACGCCGCCACGTCAGGTGATGGGCTCGCGGTGGTGTCGGCGGGGGTGTCCGGCGGAGCGTCGTTGCCGGCCGCCGGTTCCCCGAGACGACCCGGGCCGGGCGGCCCCGTCGTACCACTCATGCGGTCGCCTCGAGCGATCGACCCTGATCACGCAGCACCGAGGCGGCCGCGTTGCGACCGTTGATCCCCATCACC
>DAIPLE010000064.1:0-10528 GCA_036769425.1 Actinomycetota bacterium | reverse complement strand
CGACACGCCCGCCCGGGCCAGCCGGAGGTCATCGGTGTCGTAGTAGGTGGCGACTAGATGGCGGGTACCGGCCGGTTCGGCGATGACGCCGGCCAGCGGGTCCGACAACGGCGGGAGCGTCCCCGTCGGCGGTGCCGCCAGCTTGATCTCCCGCTCGGAGACCGTCACGTGCGGATCTGGGCCCGGTCGACGGCGAGCGCGCGCAGTCGGGCCTGGGCGTTGATGCCGGCCGCGGTCTCGACCTTGTGCCACTCGCCGTCGGCGGCGAGCTCCCAGGACAGCACGTCGTCGGCGAGGTTCGTGTCGAGAATCTCGTCGAGGCGGGTCCGCAACGCCGGTGCGTCGACCGGGCAGAGTGCCTCGACGCGCCGGTCGAGGTTCCGGGGCATGAGGTCCGCGGAGCCGATCAGGTACTCGGTGGCGGGGCTCGACCCGAAGCGGAAGATGCGGGAGTGCTCGAGGAACCCCCCGACGAGGGAACGCACCCGGATGCGCTCTGACCGTCCCGGCAGCTGGGGGCGCAGACAGCAGATGCCGCGGACGATGAGATCGATGTCGGTGCCGGCTTTCGACGCGGCGTAGAGCTCGTCGATGAGCTCCGGGTCCACCAGGCTGTTCATCTTCATGACGATGCGGCCGCGGTCACCTCGCGCCGCCTCGCGTCGAATCAGGTCGCGCAACGCCGGCCGCAGACCTTTCGGCGCGACGAGCAGCCGCCGGTAGCGGACCGATCGGCTGTACCCCGTGAGATGGTTGAACAGCTCGGTGAGGTCAGCGCCGAGCGCCGGGTCGGCGGAGAGGAGCCCTAGGTCTTCGTACAGCGTCGCGGTCTGGGGGTTGTAGTTCCCGGTGCCGACATGGCAGTACCGGCGGATCCCGTCGTCTTCTTGGCGGACGACGAGCAGGATCTTGCAGTGGGTCTTGAGGCCGACCAGCCCGTACACGACGTGCACGCCCGCTTCTTCGAGCACCCGGGCCCGTTGGATGTTTGCCTGCTCGTCGAAGCGCGCCTTGAGCTCGACAAGCGCCACGACCTGCTTGCCCTGACGGGCCGCGTCGACCAGGGACCGCACGATGGCGCTGCCCGCACCCGCGGTCCGGTAGATGGTCTGCTTGATCGCCAACACGTTCGGGTCGCTGGCCGCCTGGTCGACGAACGCCTCCACCGACGTCGCGAACGAGTCATACGGGTGGTGCACCAGCACGTCACCGCCGCGGAGCAGCCGGAACAGGTCAGGGGTCTCGTCGCCGAGGGGCAGGAGTGCCGGCGGGGTCTGGGGGAGCCACGCCTCGTCCTTGAGGTCGGGCCGCTCGAGTCCGTAGATGTCCCACAGGCCGCTCAGGTCCAACGGCCCGTCGATGGACACGACCGCGGGCGGCGGGATCTCGAGCTCGCGGCACAGCACGTCGAGGACCTCGTCGCTGATCGACGTGTCGACCTCGAGTCGCACGGTGTGCCCGAACTTCGAGCGTTGATGCAGGACCGACTCGATCGCCTCCAAGAGGTCCTCGTCCTCGTCGTCGAGCTCGAAGTCGGCGTCGCGGGTCACCCGGAACGGCACCCGGTCCAGGATCTCCATCCCGGGGAAGAGCCGGTCGAGGTGGGCGGCGATCACCTGCTCGAGGGGAACGAACCGGAACCCGTCGGACAGCGGCACGAACCTCGGGAGCAACGGCGGGACCTTGATGCGGGCGAAGCGCTGCCCACTCGTCTCGGGGTCGCGCACGACGACCGCCAGATTCAGCGACAGGTTCGAGATATAAGGAAACGGGTGCGCCGGGTCGACCGCCAACGGGGTGAGAACCGGGTACACGTGCTCCTCGAACGTCGCCTGCATCTCGCGGCGGTCGGCGTCGTCGAGATCGTCCCAGCGCTCGAAGCGGATCCCCGCCTCCTCGAGCCCGGGCGCGACATCCTTGGTGAAGATCGTGGTCTGACGCTCGACGAGCGTTCGCACCTGCTCGCGGATGGCGCGGATCGTCTCGAGCGGGTCGAGGCCGTCCGGCGACCGCGTGCGGATACCCGCCGCGACCTGCTCTTGCAAACCCGAGACGCGAACCTGGAAGAACTCGTCGAGGTTCATCGAGAAGATGGCCAAGAACTTGGCCCGTTCGAGCAGCGGGCGTGTCGAATCTTCGGCGAGCGCGAGCACCCGCGCGTTGAAGTCAAGCCAGGAGAGCTCGCGGTTCAAAAAGCGGTCGGCGTCCCCATCTTCACGGCTGACGGGAAGGGCCGGCCCGCTCGAGACGGCCATGCGTCGCATCGTAGCGGCGGGCCCCTCGGGCCATCCCGGGCGGACCGACGATGCGAACCAGCAGGTGACGCGTCGGTGAACAGTTGGTGCGCGGCGCCAAGACTCGCGGGTGCTCGGCGTCGCTCGGTGGCCTGCGATGCCGGGAGGTCCCGCCGCTACTGTCCAATTTGCCGATGAGTAAGGATCCGCGCTTCCTGCCGTTGACGCCATTTGGGCGGCTCATGCGGACGCACGCCGTGACGATGTGCGCCGACGCGTGCGTGGCGGTCTCCCTGGCGGGTTCGATCTTCTTCGCGAAGCCGAGCAGCGGCGCCCGGGGGTCGGTCCTGCTCTACCTGCTCGTCACCATGGCCCCCTTCGCGGTGGTAGCCCCCGTGATCGGGCCCGCGCTCGACCGCCTGCGAGGAGGGCGCCGCCTGCTTGTGATCGTCTCCTGCGTCGGCCGCTCCGCGCTGTGCCTGCTCATGGCCCAGGTGATCACGAAGCCGACGCCCGAGGGCCTGCTCATCTACCCGTTCGCGTTCGGGATCCTCGTCCTCGCGAAGGGGTACGGGGTCGCGCGCAGCGCGCTGGTCCCGGCTCTCGTCGACGACGGGAACGAGCTCGTGCGGGCCAACTCGCGGCTGCAGCTCATCAGCCTCGGCGCCGCGGCCGTCGGCGGGGCCCCGGCGGCCCTCGTCATCTTGCTGTTCGGAGCCGACTGGTCGCTGCGGCTGGCGATGGTCGTGTTCATTGTGGCGGCCGTCTTCGCGGCACGGATCCCGCGCACCGAGGTGGTCATCACGGCCGACGAGGCAGAGCGGGAACGCGAGGAGATGCATCAGCCATCGATCTTGGTTGCCGGGTCGGCGATGGCGTTGCTGCGCGGCGCGGTGGGATTCTTGATCTTCTTCGCCGCGTTCACGCTCAAGAGCCACGTTGTCGCATTCGGTTTCGTGATCGGATGCTCGGGCGCGGGCAACTTCGTCGGCAACTTCTTGGCGCCGCGACTCCGCGAGCACTTTCGCGAGGAATCGATTCTGGTTGGCGCGCTGCTGACGTGCGCGGCCGCGGCGCTGCTCGGGACGTTGATGGGTTCGACCGTGGGTCTGGCTGTCGCGGCCTTGGCGATCGGGGTCAGTGCCTCGGCTGGGCGCCTGGCGTTCGACAGCCTGTTGCAGCGTGACGGTCCCGACGCGGTACGGGGCCGGGCGTTCGCCCGCTTCGAGACCCGCTTCCAGGCCGCGTGGGTCGTCGGCGCGCTGCTTGGCATCATCCCGGTGGCGGTCGCCGCGGGGTTGGGCGTCCTCGGCCTGGTGTTGGTCTTCGGGGGCCTCTCGTACCTGGCCGCGTTGCGCGCCGCGCGGAGCCGACCGCCCCGTTCGAAGCTGCGACCAGAAGCCGTTGACCGGGCGTTGGGACGAGCACGGGACAATTTCCGGGCCCGGGCCCGCCAGACCCGCCGGGCGCGTCGACAGGCCGGGGGGGCCGCTCGCCGGGGCAAGCGGGCCCGAGGCCAGGACCCGGCGCCGCCGGAACCAGCCCCGGCGCCGGTCGCCAAGCGGCCGGCTCCGGCGCCGCGGGTCCGGGCCAGCAGTTCCGCCAAGGCGATCCCTCCGCCCCCCCGCCGCCGTGGGAAGCCTGCCCGAGGCGACTGACGCGAAAGCGCCGCGACCCACCTCCGACGCGTGGGAGCATCGACGGCCGTGGACATCACCTACCGGGCCATCACCAGCGTCGAGCTGCCCGCCTTCGTGCGGGCCTCGGCGATCGGCTTCGCCGAGAGCCCGACGTGGCTCGACGAGCACCCGAACTGGGCGTCGCTCGAGCCCGACCGGATCTTGGTCGCGGTCGACGGTGACGACATCGTCGGCACCAGCCGCAACTACTCGCTGGAGCTGACGGTCCCCGGTGGCGCGGCGCTTCCCGCCGCGGGGGTCAGCGCCGTCACCGTCGTGCCCACGCACCGACGTCGAGGTCTGCTGCGCTCGATGATGAGCCGGCTGCTCGACGACGCCGTCGCCCACGGGGAACCGGTCGCGATGCTGACCGCCAGCGAGGGCTCGATCTACGAGCGCTTCGGTTTCGGGATCAGCACCCGGTCCATGTCGATCGAGCTCGACCGACCCATCGTCGAGTTCGCGCGACCCCGACCGGCCGGTCGGCTGCGCCTCCTCGGTGTCGACGAGGCCGGCAAGCTCGAACCGGACGTCTTCGACCGCACCCGCCGGACCTACCCCGGCGCGGTGTCACGACCGGACGCGTGGTGGAGCGACGAGCAGTGGGAACCGCGCCTCGGCGTGCGATTCGACGTTGCGTACGAGTCGCCGACTGGAACCGTCGACGGGTACGCCTGCTACGGCATCCACGGCCACTTCGAGCCTGGGGTCGGCGCGCAGAACCGGCTGACCGTCCGCGACCTCGTCGCCGTGACCCCCGAGGCCCGCCACGCCCTGTGGCGCTACCTCTGCGAGGTCGACCTCGTCCGCACGATCATCGACCCGGGGGCGCCAATCGATCTGGCGTTGCCGTACCTGCTCACCTCGAACCGGGCGATGCGCGTCCGGGGGATGAACGACGCGGTCTGGACCCGTCTCCTCGACGTCCCGGCGAGCCTCGAGGCTCGCACCTACCCCGTGTCGGGACGGATCACGATCGCGGTGCGTGACGAGCTGCGTCCCGGCGGTGGCGCCGACGGCACGTTTGGCCTCGAGGCGAGCCCGGACGGGGCGGCCGTCACGACCGGAGGCGATCCGGACCTGATCTGCGGGGTGAGCGCCTTGTCTGCCGCGTGGCTCGGTGGCGTGCGCTGGTCGGCACTGGCCGACGCCGGCATCGTCGAGGAACGCGTCCCGGGTGTGCTGACGCTCGCCGACGCCATGTTCGCCAGCGCCCCGCTCCCGTACCCCTACACCTGGTTCTGAGCGCTCACGTCCAGCCGCCCGTCGCGCCCCGTACCATCCCGAACGGCCCGGAGGGCCAGCGGAAGCAGTCCATCATCAGCTGGTCCACTTCCTCGGCGGACGCCACGCCCTGCTGCACGACGCGTTGCGCCTCGACGAGCATGGCTGCGTACACCCGGTTCGCCACGAACCCCCAGGCGGTGTCGACATCGCGCACCACGACGGGCGCCTTGCCGCACGTGGTCGCGACCCGGCGGACGGTCTCGACCGTCTCGTCGGCGGTGAGCTTGGTCCGCACGATCTCCGCGAATCGCATGACCGGTGCCGGTGACGCCCAGTGCCAGCCGATCACCGCCTCGGGCCGGTCGGTCGCGGCGGCCATCGCGGCGATCGGGAACCCCGAGGTGTTCGATGCCAGGACCGCTCCCGCGGGGGCGGCCCCGTCGAGCTGGCGGAACACCGAAACCTTCAGGGCCAGTCGTTCTGGGACTGCCTCGATGATCAGGTCCGCGGCTGCGGCCTCCTCGAAGGAATCGGAGAACGTGAGCCGGGCCAGTGCCGCGTCGGCCTGCTCTCGGGTCAGCTTCGACCGCTCCACCCCGCGCTCGAGCCCGTACCGGCCGGTGGTGACGTGCTCGCGGCCGCGCCGGAGCGCCTCGTGGTCGACGTCGTAACAGATGGTCGGGAACCCGGCCGTGGCGGTCACCTGCGCGATGCCGCTTCCCATCACCCCGGCGCCGAGGACCCCAACTCGCGTCGCCTCACCCACCGGGTTCTTCTTTCGGTCTGGGGTCGGGCGCGTTCACGACAGGTCGAGCTCGATGCGCGCCAGCCACAGTCCCGGCGCCTCGAGCTCCGAGGCCGTCGGGATCAGGCGCGGATCCTCCCAGAGCCGGTTCAACGCGTCGGCCCCGGCCCGCTGCACGACGCCGGCGCAGAAGGCCGCCCCTCGCTCGTAGTCTTCTCGCTCCAGGGTTAGGCCCAACAGCTGCTCCACGAAGCGGCTTGCCTCGCCCCGCTCGAGCCGGTGACGGGCCATGGCCTCGTGGATTCGCGCGAAGGACGGCACTAGCCGTGCCCCGATGCGGCCCAGGATCTCGTCGCCGTACCCGTCGAGCACCGAGTGGAAGACCCGCAGCCGGGTGAGCATCTCCTCCTGACGCGGTGACGTCATCGCGCCGAGCAGCTCCTCGGGGCGCTCGGCGAGGTTCTGCAGCGCCTCGGGGTTCGCCGGATCGATGTCGCCGAGGCGGGCCTGCAAGATGACCGGGTCCACCTCGTAGGCCGACACGTAGTCGGTGGCGAGGCTCACGAGACGTTCCCGCACCCACGGCACGGAACGGGCCGCGGCGTGCACGACCTCGTGCAACGCGATGGCGAACCGCAGGTCGGCGCGCTCGAGTGACCAGGCCTCTTCGAACCCATCGATGTTCGGGATGACGAAGCACAGCGACGGCGCATCCGCGGCCGGGAGCGGCAGGTCGTACCGGCCCAGGGCATGCTGAGCGAGGTAGCCGATCATCGATCCGGCCTGCACGCCGAGGAGCAACGGCGCGAGCATCGGCATCACGGCCGAGAACGGGTCGCTCCCGGCGGAGCTGGCGGGCTCGTCGGCCGAACCCGCCAGCGCCTGGCCCAGCGTCGTGGCCAGCGCCTCGAGCACCGGCTTGAGCGCCTCCAGGTGCAGGTCGACCCAACCGGTGCGGCCGGTGGTCTGCACCCGGGTGGCGAACGTCGCGCTGAGCCCGGTCTCGGCGACGACATGGGTCTGCGCGGCGCGGGCGAGCTCGTCCATCTGGGTGGCTGCCGCCGTGTCGTCGGGACGTTCGGGCTCGCCATCGGTCGCGACGTGGCGGGCGACTTGGGTCGCGATCTCCCAGTTGACGGGTCCTCCCGCCTGCAGCATCCGCATCAGCTGATTCAGGTCGAGGTCACCAAACCCGAACGGCAGCATCGGCTCCTCGCCGGGTTGAGGGGCGCTGCTCACCCGGCCAGTCTATGAACGTGACTTCGATCGCCGTCACGGGAGCATCCGGGCTCGTCGGCCAGCGGCTCCTGCCGGTGTTGGCCGACGACGCGTCGGTGACGCGTGTCGTTGGGCTCGACATGCGTCCCCCGCGTCGACGGGCGCGGGGCCTCGAGTTCCATCTCGTCGACGTGGCCCGAGCTGAGCTCAAGCCGCTGCTCGAAGGCATCGACGTGCTGGTCCATCTCGCCTCGGTCGTCGATCCGATCCCGGACCAGACCTTGATGGCCCGCGTGAACGTCGACGGGACCCGTCGCGTCCTGGACGCGGCCGCGGCGGTCGGTGTCCACCGGGTCGTGCGGGTCTCGAGCGCCACCGTCTACGGCGCGTGGGCGAACAACCCGGTGCCGCTCACCGAAGATTCTCCGCTGCGCCCGAACCCCGGGTTCTCACCGGCAGTGCAGGCCGCCGAGGTCGAGCGGCTCCTCGCCGAGTGGCGCGACGAACACCCTGGTGTCGTCGTGACGACGCTGCGCGCCGCGCCGGTTCTCGGGCCCGGCGCTGAGCGGCTCCCGTCCCGGATCCTGTTGGGCCGACCCCCGCTGCGGGTCCGTCACGCGGCGCCACCGGTCCAGGCCGTGCACGTCGACGACCTGGTCGCGGCGTTGGCGATCGTCGTGCTCAGCGACCACCCCGGTACCTTCAACGTCGCCTCGGACGGCTGGCTCGACCACGACCAGGCCCGACGGCTGCTCGAGCCGTCCCGAATCCCGTCTCTCCCATCGGGACTGCTCGAACGGGTGCTGCGCGTCACATGGGACATCGGGATCGGTGACGTCCCGCCCGGTGTGGTGCCGTACCTCGTGCACCCGGTGGTGATCGCCAACGACCGGCTGCGGGCCCTCGGGTGGGTGCCCCGTCACGACAACGAGCAGGCCGTCGTGGACGGGCTCGACTCGTTGGGGCCTCGGCGGTCGAAGGTCTGGGTGGCGCTCGCCGGTGGCGCGGCCGCCGGTGCCGCCGCTACGGCGTGGCTGCTGGGGCGCCGCTGGCGGCGAGGTGCCCGGCGCGCCACTCGTCCCAGTCAGACGTGAAGTAGCGGACGCGGGTCTTCTTGTACTCCTTGATCGACCACAGCAGCGCGTACTCGTCCACGCCGGTCTCGTCGCGGATCGCCGCGATCGTGGTCTCACAGTCTCGACTGTGTTTGCCGTGCACCATCGTGAACACCGAGTACGGCCAGTCGGGGTAGGTCGGCCGCTGGTAGCAGTGGCTCACGAGCGCGAAGCCGGCCATCGCGGGACCGATCTCGTCGAGGCGGTCGTCGGGAACCGCCCAGACCCCCATCGCGTTGGCTTTGAACCCCGCGGTGCGGTGGTTCATCACCGCCGCGAAACGCCGCATCAGCTTGCGATCCTTGAACGACGCGAGCAGGCCGAGCACGTCGTCCTCCGAGCAGCCGAGCTCGGCGGCCTGCGCCGCGAAGGGGCGCTCCACGAGCGGCAGGTCCTCCTGCACGACGCGGATGGCTGCGATCTCGAGGTCGGAGAGCACCGGGGCGTCCATGTGCTCGCGACGCTCCGGACGCTCATGGTCCGCCACCGCGACCTTGGCGTCAGCCGCGGTCTGACCGGTCATGTCGAGCTTCACACCGATCTTGTACAGCTTCAGCGTGGGGAGCTTGCGGGTGACGATGGCGCCCGACTGCTGGTGGAGCACCTCGAGGTGCTCGTCGAGGGCCTCCCCCGGCGGGACGGCGATCGTGTACCAGAGGTTGAACGAGTGGTTGCGCTTGTAGTTGTGGCTCACGCCCGGATGGGCGCTGATCGTCGCGGCCGCCTCGTCGACCCGGTCGGGGTCGATCCGAGCGGCGACGAGGGAGGAGTTGTAGCCGAGGGCCCGGGTGTCGAAGATGGCTGAGAGCTGGCGGAGGACCCCGGTGTCCTTCACCGCGGCGATACGCGCTCGGACCTCGGGCTCGGAGAGCCCCAGCCGATCGCCCAGCGCGGCGTAGGGGCGAGGCTCGAGCGGGAAGTCCCACTGGACCGCGTTCAGGAGCTCACGGTCCTGATCGGTCAACGCCTGGTCACTCATCTCGATCCCATCGTGGCGGCCGGTGGCGGCACCGGCAAATTCAGCCCATCACGCCGTAGGCCGTGCCCGCCGGGCCCGTTCCGTCCTCCAAGGCGAGCTGGTGCACACCCCGCTGGTTGCCCCGCCAAGCGGTGAGCATGATCGGGTCGCCCGGGCGGAGCTCTTGGATCGCGGCGACCAGGTCGCCGGTGTCCGCGACGCGCCCGCCGCTCACGGCGGTGATGACATCGCCGACCGCGAGGCCGGTCTTGGCTGCCGGGCTGTCCGGCACGACGACCGTCACCCGGGCGCCGCCGCCGCCCCGGTCGGTCGCGTCGACGGTCCCGACGCCGAGCCACGCGTGGTGCACCCGGCCACTCGACGCGATCATCTGCTCCACGACCGTCTGGGCCAAGTCGATCGGGATCGCTTGACCCGGCAGCGACGCCGAGAGGATCCCGACGACCGAACCGCCACTGTCGAGGAGGGCACCGCCCGCCGCGTAGGGGGCTTTCTCGAGTTTCATGTCGGTCTCGATCACGCTGGTCAGCATCCCACCCGATGGTGTCGGGTCGATGCGGTGCAGGGCGCTCACGATCCCGCCGCCGGCCCAGTGGTGATCCTCGACGCTCAACCCCAACGCGACCACCCCGTCACCCACCCGCAGCGAATCGCTGTGACCGAGACGGGCCGCCGGGAGATCGCTGTCAGTGACCGCCAGGAGTGTCAGATCGGTCTGGGGGTCGGTGCCGACCACGTGGGCGGTCTCGACCTTCCCGTCCGCGGCGGCGACCATGAACGTGGTGCCCGCGCTGACGAGCGCGGCGCTGGTCAAGACCCGAGACCCGTCGATCGCGACCCCGGAACCTTGGACCGCACCGGAGACGCCGCTGACCCGTACCGACACCACACTGGGGCTCGCGGCTGTGACCACGTTCGCGGCGGAGTGCAGCGTCGCCGAGCCGGGTAGGACGCTCGCCACCGATTCGCGGCTGGTGGAGTGACTTCCGCCCCCGAAGAGGCCGACGGCGGCGAGGATCCCGACCGTGGCCGCCACGCTCAGCAGTCCGACGAGCGCGGCCAGTCCCCAGTCTCGGTGCTTGGTGGCCGGCGCGTCCTGCCACGCCGCCATCGCCGGGCCCAGCTCGCTCGGGTGGAACCAGACGCGGTCGAGGGGATGCGGTGGGAGCCCTGCCTCGTGCTCGTCTTCGGGCTCCTCGACGGGCATGGATTCAACTGTACCGACGGGGTCTCGCGTTCGAACCGCGGGCGGGGCCCCACGCGGCCTGGGTGCCGCTCCTTCCCGCTTCACTAACATTGCTGCCGTGCTGGCCCCGAACGACGCGTCGGAC
>DAIPLE010000239.1:0-3357 GCA_036769425.1 Actinomycetota bacterium | reverse complement strand
ATCCTTGGAATGCTCGCGGCGGCCGCGCAGCACCAGCAGGTCGATCACGAGCCGGATCAGACGGTAGAAGCGGGCCACACGCCGATCCTCGCAGCGCCCCAACCACACCGATCACGCCGAGCGCGAAACCCCAGGTCAACGCGCCGGACGAGTATTCGGCACCCACAGGGCAATCCCACTGCCAGCGCTGATGCGGAGACCGGGGTTGAGGTGGTAGCCCCGAGGACCGCGACGGTCTCCTCGGGGCCGTGGGGGCTCAGCCGGCGGCGGCCAGAAGGCGGTGAGCGAAGTCGGCCGCGCCGGCCTCTGGGTCCTGACGTCGGCTGCTGTGCTCGGCCACCACTTTGCCCCCTCGCGCCTCGACGCCGCGGCGCAGCAGGCCGAGGCTGCCCCTGGGGTTCACGGCATAGGTGACGAACACGCCTACCGGCTTGCCGGCGAGCGGCGGCGCCTGGTCAAGCCAGCGGGTGGCGGCCCGGGCCGGGTTCACCGCGAACAGGATGAAGCCCTCCACCCATGAGCCGATGGCGGCGACGTCGCACTGCTCGACCTCGTCCCGCCCGACTTGAGCAAGGGGCAGGAGGGTGACGTCGTGGCCATCGGTCCGGCAAGCATCAGCGATCGCGCTGGCGGCCCGCCGGGTGCGGCCGCCCCTGCTCTCGTACGCGACGAGAACCTTCACATGGCCTCCCTTGTCGTCCTCTGTCTAGTTCATCACAGGACGTGGGTGCGGCTCCAGGCTCCGACGTTAGTCAGCACTGGGATCACGACATTCACGAATCGTCGCGGGGCCGGGCCACCCGCGGTAGCGACAACGTCGCACGCCGTGGCGGCTCGGTGACGGGCGTCGTTGTCGTGGACATCGTCCCCTCCGAAACCGTTCGCTGACAGGAACACCCAAATCGCTGACAGGAGCACCCAACTACGCTGCGGGCCCATCGTCTTGTCCTCGCCTTCGGGTGACCAAGGCCCCGAATCGGACACCCGCCGGACACCGGCGCGCGAGCATCCACGCGTGGGCAACGCCATCGAGGTCGACCGGCTGCGGGTGGTCCGGGGCGGTCGGCCGGTGCTGCCCGACTTGTCGTGCGCGGTCGCGTCGGGCACGGTCACGGGGCTGCTGGGCCCGAGCGGGTCGGGCAAGTCGACGCTCATGCGGGCGATCGTCGGTGTGCAGCTCATCGTGTCGGGCACGGTGAAGGTGCTCGGCCATCCCGCGGGCTCCGCCGGGGCGCGGGCCCGGGTGGGCTACGTCACGCAGGCGCCGTGCGTCTACGGCGACCTCACCGTGCGGGAGAACCTGGCCTACTTCGCCGCGATCGTCGGTGCGGGCCCCGACGCCGTGCGCGACGGCGTCGACGAGGTGTCGCTCGGCGAGCACGGGGACGATCGCGTCGATCGGCTCTCCGGTGGCCAGCGCGCCCGGGTATCGCTCGCCAGCGCCCTCCTCGGGCGGCCCGAGCTACTCGTGCTCGACGAACCGACGGTCGGCCTCGACCCCGTTCTGCGCGAGGAGCTCTGGACGCTCTTCCACTCGCTCGCCGAGGCCGGGACCACGCTGCTCGTCTCGAGTCATGTGATGGAGGAAGCGAACCGCTGCGAGCGGCTCCTGCTCCTGCGCGACGGGCGGCTGCTCGCCGACGCCACACCCGCCGCGCTATGCGATCAGACCGGTACCGACGATCTCGATGCAGCGTTCCTCCGGCTCATCCGCACGACGGCCGCGCCATGAGCCCGAGACGCACGTTCGCGACCGCCCGTCGGGTCCTCCTCCAGCTGCGCCACGACCCGCGCACGGTCGCGCTGATGCTCGTCGTGCCGTGCGTGCTGATGACGCTCCTCCGTTACGTCTACGACGCCCGACCGGCGGTCTTCGATCGCATCGGGCCGATGCTGCTCGCCCTGTTCCCGTTCACGGTGATGTTCGTCATCACGTCGATCACCATGCTCCGGGAGCGCTCGACCGGCACCCTCGAGCGGCTCCTCGCCTCCCGGACGGCCAAGGCCGACATCCTCGGCGGCTACGCCCTCGCCTTCGGTGCCGCGACCGTCGTGCAGGTCGCGCTGGCGACGGCGCTCTCACTCGGTCCGCTGGACCTCCACATCAGCGGGAACGCGGCCGTCGTGGTGCTCTTCGCGGTCGTCGACGCGCTCATGGGGATGGCGCTGGGCCTGTTCCTGAGCGCGTTCGCGACGACCGAGTTCCAGGCCGTCCAGTTCCTCCCCGCCTTCGTGCTCCCCCAGCTGCTCCTCTGCGGCCTGTTCGTGCCGAGGGATCGGATGGCGACCGTGCTGCACTGGCTCTCCGACGTCTTCCCGCTGTCATACGCCGTCGACGGCGTCACGCGTGCGGCGACCTCGTCGGCCTGGACCGGTGCGCTGAGCGTCGATCTCGCGGTCGTGTGCGCGTGCGTGCCGCTCGCACTTGCCCTCGGCGCCGCCACGCTGCGCCGTCGCACTGCGTGAAACCTCAGAGGTAGCCGCCAACGTCGAACCCCACTCGCGCTCCGCGGCGCGCACTCGCCGACGTCATCAAGACCCCTACGCCGACGGCGCGCGTCCGGGCCCGAACTCCGATTCGCCCGTGCGGCATCCTTGGCCCATGGCCGCCGGTCATCTGCCCCCGGGGAAGCTACCCGTTCACCTCCTTGCCGAGCTGCTCGGCGAGCTGGAACCGGCGCCGCCGGAGGTCCGCCTGGGGCCGGCGGTGGGTGAGGATGCCTGCGTGCTGACGGTCGAACGTGGCGCACTCGTCGCCGCTACTGACCCGATCACCTTCACCGGCGTCGACATCGGCCGGCTCGCGGTCGTCGTGAACGCCAATGACGTCGCGGTCATGGGGGTGCGCCCCCGGTGGTTCCTGGCCGCGATCCTGTTGCCGCGCGGCACCACCGAGGACGACGTGCGCACACTCTTCGCCGGCATGCGCGGGGCTCTCGCCGAGCTTGGGATCGCGCTGGTCGGCGGGCACACCGAGGTGACGCCCGTCGTCAGCCAGCCGCTCGTCGTCGGCCAGATGCTCGGCCTGGCCGAGAACGACCGATTCGTGGCAACGGGCGGTGCCCGGCCCGGCGACATCGTCGTACAAGTGGGACTGGCGCCGATCGAGGGCGCGGCCGTGCTGGCCGTCGAAGCCGCCGAACGCCTCGGCGGGTGCGACCCGGTGACGGTGCGGGCCGCTGCCGACGCGATCCGCATCCCGGGGATCTCCGTGGTCGAGCCCGCGCTGGCGGCGACCGAGTTCGGTGCCACCGCGCTCCACGACCCGACGGAGGGGGGGTTGGCCTCGGGCCTCCACGAGCTCGCGACAGCAGCGAGGGTCGGACTGCGCGTCGACCCCGCGCAGGTGGGCTGGTT